>CAIQBY010000423.1 GCA_903870175.1 uncultured Bacteroidota bacterium | reverse complement strand
TGTCAACCCATCCTGTATGCCATAACTGATGAATGGATTGCCTCTGTATTTAAATAAACCGGCATAAGTTCCTATCCACAAATTGTTTTCATAATCCTTATAAAAGCAATTAATAATATTGCTTTTCTGGTCTCTTCGGATTGGAAAACTCGAAAAAGTGGTACGATTGAATTTTACCAAACCCTTATCAGTACCTAGCCAGATAATATCTTTAGCATCTACAATTATCGCTTTAATGTCATCTTCTTTACTTCTTTTTCCTAAGGAGTAATTAGTAAATGTATTTTCCTTGAACTTGCATAAACCATTAGCTGTCGCTATCCAGATATTATTTTCAGTATCCTGAGCAACACCATTAATAACATTGCTTTTAAGTCCATTCGAAATAGTATAATTTCTGAATTCTTTTCCATCCGAAACACTTAGTCCGTCTTTTGTTCCTATCCAGATATTACCTTTATTATCCTGAAAAAAGCAGGTGATTTCATTGTTTACCAAGCCATCTTTGGTTGTGTAATTAAAAAAATTTCCATTGGAAATTTTAGTTATTCCTTTAACAGTACCGAACCACAAATCGCCATTCGCGTCTTTAAAAGATGAAGTAATGGAATTGCTTATAAGCCCGTCTTTAGCAGTATATCCTGTAAACTTTTCACCATCATATTTATTAATTCCTGAAATAGTACCTATCCAAAGATTGCCTTTATTATCTTCAACAATAGAAGTAACAAGGTGATTTAATAATCCATCCTTCGGAGAATAATTAGTAAAAACAATTCCATCAAATTTACTTAATCCGCCATATCCGCCTGACCATAAATTACCGTTATGATCCTGATAAATAATGGATACATCAACGAAAGGCAAGCCATCTTCAACCGAATAATTTCTGAAATAAAATGATTGTGCATTACTTTTAGGAATAAAAAAAACAATACTGAAAAGAAAAAAAAAGAAAGAAAGAAATGTCGAATATCGAATACTGAACATCGAATGATGAAGTGTATTGTGCACCATCACTTCATTATTCATAATTCGATGTTCGTTATTCATTATTATTTTTTATTCATTAATAAATCAATCTTTATTTAGTAAAGCATCCCAACCCTGCGCTGTGAGTGGAGTAGAGGAGCCTCCTTTAGTAATTAAATTTACACCATCTTTACTGTTAGTGATGTGCCCGATGATACTGATATTAGGATTCGCCTTGACTTTCAAAAAGTCTTCCTGAGGGATTGTAAATAATAATTCATAATCTTCACCGCCGCTTAATGCACAAACAGTGGGGTCGAGATTAAATTCACGAGCCATATTATAGGTCTGAGGGTCAATCGGAATTTTATCTTCGTATAAATTACAACCAACATTTGATTGTGTTGCAAGATGTAAAATTTCGGAAGCGAGGCCGTCTGAAATGTCAATCATTGCGGTAGGTTTCACTTCCAATTCTTTTAACAACGGCGGAATATCCTTGCGGGCTTCCGGTTTGAGCTGACGTTCTATTATATAATCATTGCCTTCCAAATCAGGCTGCACGTTTGGCGTTTCAAGGAAAATCCTTTTCTCTCTTTCCAATAACTGCAAACCTACATAAGCACCTCCCAAATCACCGGAAACACATAGCAAATCGCCTTCCTTGGCGCCAGTGCGATAAACAAGGTCTTCACTGTTTGCCTCTCCAATAGCAGTAATGCTTATTATCAATCCGGCTTTATTTGTAGTGGTATCGCCGCCTACAATATCTACTTTATGTTTTTCGCAGGCGAGCATCATTCCTGCATAAAGTTCTTCCATTGCTTCCACCGAAAAACGGTTTGACATAGCCACCGAAACAGTAATTTGTTTCGGAGTTGCATTCATTGCATAAATATCGGAAAGGTTTACCATTACTGATTTATAGCCAAGATGTTTCAGCGGAACATAAGTAAGGTCAAAATGAACTCCTTCTACTAGCATGTCCGTGGAAATTACAGTTTGTTTTCCTTTATAATCAATCACAGCAGCATCATCGCCAACGCCTTTAATAGTGCTTTCGTTTTTTAATTCGATAAATTGTGTAAGATGTTTTATTAATCCGAATTCGCCAAGTGAACTCAATTCGGTACGTTCGCTGTTTTCTAACATTAGTATTATTTAGTGATAATCGACAAAAGTAACAAAATATAACCGCTCTTGCCATCCTCCACTTTATACAAGTCTTAATTTTATATTTTCAACTATCCTTTTTTTCTCTAATTTTAAACCGAAAAATAATTCATTTATGTCTAAAAATAATCAACCTGCTAAAAAGCAACCGGCCGGTAAAAAAGCTGTAACACCATCTAAAACAGGGATGCTTGACCAATTGAATAAGTGGATGGAGGCGCGTGATAAGAAAATATTTTACTCGCTTTTGTTTCTCTCCACTATGTTTACATTATTACTTTTTGATTCTAAAGTTTCTCTCGGAGGTGACGATTCAAGCTATATAGAACGTGCCTGGTCGTTGATTCATGATGGTAAATTTCCTTATTTTCAGGGTCCGGGATATCCGGTAATGCTTTCCGTATTTATGAGGATATTCGGATTGAATGTAGTAGCTCTTAAATTTTTATCTGTTTTATGTCAGTTCGGATTTGTATGGATAACTTATCTCACATTTCGCAAACGCATACCCTACACGGTTCTTTTCGCGCTTATTGCATTTATTTCTGTCAATAATTTTGTTCAGTATTATGCAAGCCAGACTTATACCGAAACGTTTTTTCTGTTTGTTCAGTCGATATGTTTATTTGTAACTTTTAAAGTCATTGATAACATCAATCAAAAGGCAGGCTGGGTGGATGGTTTCAAGGATAATTATAAATTGTGGCTGCTTTTCGGATTAATGTTTGTGGTGCTTACCGTATCCAAAAGTATAGCTTTTGTTACTATTGCAGGCGTATTGTTTTATTTTCTTCTTAATAAAAATTACAAGCAGATTGTATATGCTATTGCCGCATACCTTGTTTTTCGTGGTGTTTACCAGTTAATCACTACTGCAATTTATGGAGCCAACGATTCGAATCAGCTTGAATTGATGCTTCGAAAAGATCTTTATAAACCGGAAGGCGGACACGAAGATTTCGGAGGAATGATTGACCGATTCCTCAACAATTTTAATACTTATGTGTCGTGGCACATGTATCGTATATTCAATCTGCGCGATTTTTCGAGCCTCGAAGTGCTTGATGGAGATACCATCACTCCACTGCCGGCGCTCTCGTTTTTATCCACTATTATTCTTGCTTTGTTTACCTTCTTCAGTTACAAAAAAAACAAGTTTATATTCTTCTCCTGCATTTATCTTATTGCGCTTACAGGTGGCGTATTCTTTGGTGTGCAGGCAAACAATATGCAGTCGCGATTAATAATTATTGCCATGCCGCTTATATTTCTTGTCCTGTTTTATGGGATGTATGAATTTGCTAAACGCAGTTCAGTATTGCAGTTTCTGTTCATTGCTTTTTCAGTGGTTATGCTTGTTATCACCATTGGTAAATCGAGTATTAATGCGAAGCAAAACTTTAGTGCGCTGAAGAAAAATATGGGCGGTGATATGTATTATGGATATTCGCCGGATTGGGAAAACTTCCTGAAACTAAGTAAATACTGTGCGGACAGTTTGCCGAAAGATGCACAGGTACTATCGCGGAAGCCTAATATGAGTTTTATATATGGCAACGGCAAAAAGTTTGTGGGGCAGTATATTGTTAATTCTGAAAATGCGGATACGGTACTTATGGATTGGAAAAAGGAGAATGTGAAATACATTATAATGCCTAACCTGCGCCAGAACCCGAAGAAAAATAACGGCAGGATTATTAATACTATACAGCGAATGCTGGGACCTGTGGCGCAGAAATACCCTGAAAAATGCAAGCTGCTGAAAACTGAAGGGACTGACGAACCTGCTTATTTATACGAAATAGATTATTAGAGCTTTTTTTAAGTAAGCATAACTTACTTATTATTTATGTCACGAAGCCAGCCTACTGGGTATACAGTATTATCTAAAAAGACTATCAGTTGGATAATTTTCATTAATAAAGATTTCTTTAATAATATTCCCTAAATTATCTTTAAAAATAGCTTTTGAAATATGCTTAGAATCTTCGCTTGGTACAATTTCAAAAGTTTTGTATTTAACCCAAGATTTCTCTGTCCAATTATATGATTGAGCATTTGAAATCAAATTTTTCCCAACATAAAGTGTGTAGATAAATTGATTTTTCGAATCTAATTTTGGGTTTGGTATACTCTTGAGAGCCAAATCTTTTATATAGATTTTTTTTGCGGCATCAAAATAGTAGACATCCCAAATAATATTTGGTCCCATTCCAGTATTTGAATAGTCAATACTTACGATTAAATCATTAATCGAATCAAAGTTTAAATCCAAAGAATCAATATAATCAACATGGGTTATTGTTGTATCAAACTCTTTGTAGTATTTTCCCAATATAGAATCTATCAATTTCTTTTGAAAAATATGATTTTATTTCTGAAGGAGATTCGCCAGCATTTTTACAATTGGTCGATGTTGGTTTA
>CAIQBY010000422.1 GCA_903870175.1 uncultured Bacteroidota bacterium | reverse complement strand
TTCATTGACAACAAAAGATGTAGCTGCTTATTTTAAACACTTGCTCGAAAGAGTTGACTGGAAAAGAGATCTACACTTTTATACCCGAACATCAATTCACACTTTGCATTATAGCGGCACAGATTTAAACAGCGGAAGTAAAGTAGTAATTGCTGCAGCAGGAAATAAATTAAGAGAGCTTGGCACTTCTTTACCCGAATTAAATTTGCCTGAAGGATTTCGTAATCCTAAGGTGGTGATGCCTGGTATTGTTGCCATTGAGACGAATGAATATCTTGACGCTTTGTCCACTGGACAACAAATGGAGCAACTCGGCTTTCAACTTTCAACCTTTAATACACTCCCTGATTTTCCTTTGTTAATTATTTGTGATGACAGTGATTTTGTTTCCAAGACATTAAATAATTTCCTTTGGGTAACATTTACCAGAAGCAATCCTTCACATGATATATATGGCGTTGATAGCTTTACAGAGAATAAACACTGGGGTTGCAAAGGTTCTTTGATAATAGATGCAAGGATAAAACCGCATCATGCTCCACCATTAATTAAGAATTCTGAAATTGAGAAACGTGTGGATGCGCTTGGTGTTAAAGGCAAATCGTTATATGGTATTATTTAATTACTTCCTTAAAATAGTAATCTCCACCCTCCTATTAAGTTTTGCATTTTTCTCTTCACGGTCATCCGGCACTATTGGCTTGTTTCGGCTGTAACCTTTGGGATGCAAACGTAAATCATCAATACTGTTTTCAGTTAAATACTTCTCAACAGCTACAGCTCTTTTAGTAGATAGCGGCATATCATCTGCGCAACAAACATGTCCGCCAATCTCTATTTCAAGAGTTGGATTTTCTTTCATTATTTTCAAAAGCATTTCTAATGCAACATTTGCTTCTGGTAATAAAACAGCCGTGCCGCCAATAAAATTAAGATTAGGAAGTGTTAATACCTGCCCTATTTCCAATTCTTTTGCAGAAGTATTTTCGGTAAGTGCTTCTGCCTGCTCCATTTTTATTTTTGGAGGAAGGGTAGGAAATGGCGCTACCTGCGCAGGAGGCGGAGGGTTTAAATTTACATATATTTCTACCCTTCTGTTTTTCATTCTTCCTGCTTCTGTATCATTATTAAGTACGGGAAATGTTTTTCCAAATCCTTTAATTATAAAATTATCTGATGGAATATTTTTACTTTTAAAATAATCGGCTACTGCATTTGCCCTTTGTACCGACAGCGTTTGGTTGAGGTTATCCTCTCCTGCATTATCAGTATATCCGCTGATAGTAATATCATAAACCTTATTTGATTTAATTTCTTTTACAATTGAATCAAGAGTTTGCAAAGCCGATTTCAACAATGAATATTGATTGGAATTAAAGTATACAACACTTGTAGTTTGTGCTTTTCCAGCTGCATTAAACAGAAAGACAATGGATAATAAATAAATATATTTCATATTAATGTTTTAATTATAACGCAGAAAGTAAGTAAAGATACAATAAAAAAATCCTGCCGTTTTTCAAAAGCAGGATTTCTCCCTTTCAGTTTAATAAATTTATTTACTCCCCACGATTATCATTGCGGATAAATTGCTTACTTGACCAGTACTATTTCTCTCCCCAGCGAAAACCATTTATCTCAAGCCCACTCAAATCAAGCACTCTATCAATAACTGTGGAAGCAAGTGAATCAAAATCTTTTGGTTTGCTGTAGAAGGAAGGGCTCGCAGGACAAATGATACCGCCTGCTTCGGTTACAGTTTTCATATTATTAATATGTATCAAACTTAGAGGAGTGTCGCGCGTAACCAAAATTAATTTACGTCTTTCTTTTAAAATAACATCCGCTGCGCGCGAAGTCAAATCGTTAGAAATGCCTGCTGCTATGCGTCCCAGCGCACCCATACTGCAAGGGCAAATAATCATCGTATCGTATTTGGCAGAACCGGAAGCAAAAGGTGCAAAGAAATCATTCTTATTATAAATAGTAAACGGCAGTTTTTCATAGTCAGTATTATCAAGTTCAAACTTCCATACTTCCTTTGCATTGTCGCTCATTACTATACCTACCGCCGCAATTTGCTGATGCAGGAGTTGTAATTTCTGCAACAATACTTTTGCATATATCGCCCCGCTTGCGCCTGTAATCGCGACTATTATTTTATGTTTGTTATTTTGCACTTATCAATCTTATTAAATACTAACTTATAATTTTATTAATGAATCACCTTAGCATCTTCCGATTGAATAACTTCATGTGTTGTAGTATTATAAATAAACGCCACAATATGACAGTTCTTCGGGATGCAGTTAATGTTTTTATAAGCAGCCGGAATTGTGTATGCAAAATGACGAATTTGTTTAAGTCCGGCACTTGCTCCTCCAATTATCAAAGGCTCTCCGGATGCACCAGTGGGCGTAATGGCATCTCGAAGAACATGATTAAAAATATAGTTGGACACATTTGCAGGATTATGGTCGGCATCGTCCTGCCAGCTGATGATGCTGTCTTGCGTTATCAAAGCCACCAATTTATAATTGCCTGTAACGGCTGTCAAAAATGAATCACGAATAGCACAGCATATTTTTCTTGTTGATGCATCATAATTAAGGTTTATCTGCAAATCGACAACTGACGACTCAGCAATAATACCAGCCACATAAGAAGAAAAAGGATATAATTTCAAATGAGCAAGTGTAGATGTATCATAATCCCTTCTGTTTATCATCGCCTCCGGCAAACCATAAGCAGAAGCACCAAAAGAATTATCGTAAGTTGTGCCCACATTTGTTCGGTAATCATCCATATAAGAACCAGGGTCAGCAACATCAAATGAAGG
>CAIQBY010000421.1 GCA_903870175.1 uncultured Bacteroidota bacterium | reverse complement strand
TACAAAAGAGGAGCATGATTTTATTTCAAAAGCGTATACTAATTGTAAAAATATTTCAATAGATTATGCGATCATGGAAAAAGCTACGAATGTTTATGTTCGAGCATCTGTAATAGGTTGGAGTGATCTAGGAACATGGGGTTCATTATATGAACATGTCAAGCAGGATAAAAATGACAATGCAGTAGTAGGTAAAAATGTGATGCTTTATGATTCAAAGAATTGTATAGTAAATGTTCCAAAAGATAAATTGGTCATTATGCAAGGGCTGGAGGATTATATAGTGGTTGAATCAGATGGGATTCTGCTAATTTGTAAAAAAGAAGATGAGCAGCAAATACGCACTTTTGTAAATGATGTGAAAGTGGCAAAGGGTGAAAAATATGTTTAAGGGCAATAATTTATAAAATGATTCCCAAATAAGAGATATGAGAATTCATTGCTTCATTTTCTTGTTTTAAATTCATTTTTATAAAAATTATTTGTCATCAAGAATAGTATGACAGTGAGCAAATAATGTAAACAGAATGGCGATATTAGGTACCATATTAAAACGAACATTTGAGCTACGTGAAAAGATTCCAAAAATCAGAAAGATTAATGGCTACAAACAGCAGGTCAAAGTACTAAGGAAATTACTTTCTAAGGCTGAATTTACAGCTTTTGGTGAGTATTATAATTTTTCAAAATTGGTAAACGAAAAAGACGTAGTTACTGAATTTCAAAAAACTGTTCGCACCCATGATTACAATGCAATGTTTAAGAAGTGGTGGTACCGCTCCTTACACGGTGAGACTTTCGTTTGTTGGCCGGGCAAGGTAAAATATTTTGCATTAAGTTCAGGCACTTCGGAAGCTTCCAGTAAACATATTCCTGTAACTTCAGATATGTTAAGGGCGATAAAAAAATCGAATATTCGCCAGATTATCAGGCAGGGACAATTCGATTTGCCAAATGAACATTTTCAGAAAGGAATTTTAATGCTCGGAGGAAGCAGCCATCTTAATTATAATGGAACTTATTTTGAAGGAGACTTAAGTGGAATTCAAGTGAAGAATATTCCATTTTATTTTCAACATTTTTATAAACCCGGGAAAAGAATTTCAAAAGAACGGGATTGGGATACTAAACTGGAAGAAATTGTTAAAAGTGCAAAAAATTGGGATATTGGTATTATTGTTGGCGTTCCTGCATGGGTACAGATTTTATTTGAAAAAATCATTGCTGAATATAAAGTAAAAAATATCCATGAAATATGGCCAAACCTTGCGCTATATGTTCATGGTGGAGTATCTATAGCTCCTTACAAAAAAGGATTTGAAAAACTTCTTGGGAAACCAATAATGTTTTTTGATACTTATCTTGCTTCTGAGGGATTCATTGCTTACCAGGACAGGCAAGGAACCGATTCATGCAGGATGGTTCTTGACAATGGAATATTCTTTGAATTTGTCCCTTTCAATGAAAAGAATTTCGATTCTGAAGGTACAATTATCGATTATCCTGAAACTTATCATATTGGAAATGTCCAAGAAGGTATTGAGTATGCGCTTCTGCTGTCGAATTGTTCTGGGGCCTGGCGTTATTTGATAGGAGATGTAATTAAATTTACCGATTTGGACCGATACGAAATAATTATTACTGGTCGTACAAAACACTTCTTGAGTTTGTGTGGAGAACATTTATCTCAGGATAATATGAATCGTGCAATAGAAATGGTATCTTTAGAAATGAATATTAATATTAAAGAATTCACAGTTGCAGGAGTTAATTACAAAACATTATTTGCACATCATTGGTACATTGGAACAGATGACAAGGTGGATAAAATAATTTTCCGTAAACGACTCGATGAAATCTTGAAAGATTTAAATGACGATTATCGGGTAGAAAGAAGTGCGGCATTAAAAGAAGTGATTGTGGAGGTGATGCCTTCAAATGTATTTTACGACTATATGCATCGAATAGGTAAAGTTGGGGCGGCATTCAAGTTCCCTCGCGTTTTAAAAAACAAACCTCTCATCGATTGGCAAGAGTATTTAAAGGAAATAAATATGAACTAAATGTTTAGTCTGATTTACCAGGGATTAATTATTATTATTCTTTTGACCTTTTCTTTTGGTCCAGCTTTCTTTTCATTGATAAATATGGGAATAAAGCATGGTTACAAACCAGGTTCATTGTTGGCAATAGGAATCGTTTCCAGTGACTTTTTTCTTTGTGTAATGATTTGTTTGTTGGTCCACTTTGGCATGGTTAATTTATTACAGGACGAGAAGGCAAAAACTTTTTCCGCAATTATTGGAGGTATTATTCTTATTGTTTTTGGAGCTTTTTATTTTAAAAAACATGTATCAAAATCAGTTGAATCAATGGATATCGAATATCAGGCTCCGCATCCTTTTGTACTTCTTGCTAAAGGATTTGCTTTAAATATTTTTAATCCAACTGTTTGGTTTTTGTGGTTAGGTAATGTAACAGCTGTTAGCAAATCACTTGATTATTCATTTATCAAGATGATTATCTTCTTTTCAATTGTATTAGGAGCAGTGTTATTGGTTGAACTTGCAAAAGTTTATCTTGCAGATAAAATAAAGCACTTCTTAACAGATAAATTAATGACTTTTGTAAATTATATCACAGGAACAATTTTAATAATTTTCGGACTTGTTTTAATCTACAACCATTATTTCGCGAAGTGATTTTTTGCCATAAAAAAGAGCGAACAATTTTAATTGCCCGCTCTTTTCTTTTAATAGTAGTTAATTTTATTATTCTGCTACCTGAACCATTTTGAAAGGTACATTAATTATTGCCTGATAATCTTCCCCAGCTTCAAGCATGTCTTCATCATCCTCTTCATAATACCAGTTAATTGTTACCTGACTTCCTCCCTTGTTAATAGCTTCTAATTTTTTGAAAACATCAAGAATACATTTTGATGAACTGGTATTAAAATACTCCAACTGAATATTTACATTAGTTATACTTTGTGGTTTTGTTGAATATTTTTCCAGCCAATCTACCAATGGTTTATAAAACTCAATTGAGTTCTCAGGAATCGAACGTCCCTTAATTTCTAAAAACCCTTTACCAGTATCAAACGTAATGGTAGGGGTTTTAGGTGTTCCTTCTATTGATATTTTTTCCATAATTAATTTATAATTTTATTGAGATATTTTAATGTTTAAGCTAAAAAAAGAATATTTATCATCAACCGGTGAAAAGTTGAAATTTAATTTTTGTCCGGTTTTGCGGGCGATATCAATCATTCCTAATCCTCCGCCACCTTTTGATGACATTTCTCCATTACTAAGAACCAATTTATAATATTCTTTTAACTCTTCTTTGGTTAGTAAATTAATATCGTCCAGACGTTTTTTTAAACCTTCAATATTAGTATTCTTAATATAATTTCCAGTAATAATATTGTATTGATTATCAATTTTTCCAATCATGAAAATAGCAGAGCGAACTTTGTCGTTTTGATCAGCGGAAACTTCATCCAAGTGGTGATAAAGGTTTTGCAAACACTCAACAAGAACATTATATACCTTCTTTTTTATTTTGGGCTCTTCCTGAAGGTTATCCAGTTTTGATTCCATTATTTGAAGTACCGATGTCAGCAATTCAGAAGTAATATCACCTTTAAAAGAAAGCATAATATTATTACGCTCCATTTTATCGTAGAAATCATATATATTTAACATCATAATACTCTGATTAAGTCTTTCTAAAACCTTTAATTCTGAATTTGATTCAGCAAATATATAAATAAGTTTAACTAATATGACAGTTAAAACTTATTTTTTTAATTATTTTATTAGTTTAAGCTAAAAGTAAATGTATTTCCATTGATAACAAGTGTTACTTTATTATCACATGTTCCAGTTCCATAATCCACCGTTCTCACACTTAGCCCGTCGGGTGTCAAATCTAAACTGCCTGATTCAATCCATGCGCAAGAGGAACGTTTAACAATTGGGTTTTTAAGAGTTACTGTGTAAGTTTTTCCATTTCTGTCGGTTCCTGTTGAATTGCCTGTTGCGGAGAAAACATCATCTCCAGATGTAATTGATGAATATCCTCCGGTTTGAGTCATTGTTCTTGTTGATGCCCATTTTAATGACCAACCTGCAGGAGATACAACAGATCCATTAATTATTGTATTAGTAAAAACAATGGAATCGGTGCGTTTTATCATTATACTATCTGCATTATATTGAATAAAATTTCCGCCAGAAGTATTTGCTACAAAATAATTAATCAGTTTTACAGTTGCCGTTGTGCCTGAAATATGCCATTTGTTGGAAAAAGAGGCAACTATTTGTCCTTTACGAACTTTATTATCAATCGAATCTACTATTCCTGTTGTTCCATAATCAATAGTCATTGTAACAGGGAAATGAGTTGTATCACTTACAGTAACAGTCGGTCCCACAGTACGATTTCCTTTTAATCCTTGTTGGTTTCTTGCATAGCCATTAATAACTGAAAGGAAATTATTAAACTCTCCTTCACAAATTGAATTGTCTACTGACGATTGAGTTTCTGTATCAGGAGTTTCTTTTTTACAGGAATTAAACGTTAATGAAATAATGCTTGCCGAGCAAATCATTAACGTGAAATAGATTTGTTTCATACTTTAAGTTTCTTTTTTATTTATATTTAATAAAGCGCAAATTTAGTAATTAATACTATACCCCAAAATAAACTTTATTCGGACAAATTTCCCTTCTTTTTTCTGATTTCTATTTTAATTCATTCTTAAAATCGTTTTACAACTATTATTGTTTGTATTTTTGCGCCTCTTAAAAAAATAATCAGTGACCAAAAAAATTATCATCCTTTTATCTTTGCTTACTTTTCCATCAGTATTATACGTAATCTTAAGCACAGGTAAAACTCATTTTATTCACCTGCAATTTTATGGTGAAAAGAAAATAGCTGCAAACGGAAAGGATACTATTTACCAATCCATCCCTTCTTTCAAACTTGTAAATCAGGAGGGAGATACAATAACTAATAAGACTTACGACCATAAAATATATGTTGCTTCTTATTTTTATTCATCTTGCAATTCTATTGTTTGTCAGAAAATCACTACTGAACTATTGCGTGTGCAGGAAAAATTCATGTACACAAGTGATAATGTCAAGATTCTTTCCTGCACCATGAAACCTGAATTGGATTCTATTTCTGAATTAAAGAAATTTTCGAAGATGGTGCATGCAGAAACTAAAATGTGGAATTTTGTTACCGGTGATAAAAAACAATTGTCTGATCTGGCAAAAAACAGTTACATGTTTTATACATCGATACCAAATGG
>CAIQBY010000420.1 GCA_903870175.1 uncultured Bacteroidota bacterium | reverse complement strand
TATTAATATTACTCACATTATTTTTCATGTCTTCCTTTCAGAAAATTTTGGAATACGTTATGTTTTTCGACAGCATTAGTTTGATTACTGCAGCTGCTGCAATTTTTGTTTTGCGTAATCGTGCAAAAAAAAGTGGTGAACCAAAAGATATTTTCAAGATAAAAGGTTATCCCTTTCTGCCTGCTTTTTATATCCTTATATATATGACAGTAAACATCAGTGTTCTATATGCTAATCCTACTGCGGCAGCCTGGGGATTCTTTCTTTTCATTTCCGGTTTCCCGCTTTATTATTTAGTTAAATTTGCAATAAATAAAAAACAATAATTCAATTTAAATGATCGATAACTCAAAACTAAAATCTCAATTTCTTCTCAATCCCGAAATCACCTATCTCAACTTCGGTTCCTTCGGCGCATGCCCTAAACCTATCTTTGAAGATTATCAGAAATGGCAACTATTATTGGAATCCGAGCCTGTTCAATTTATTGCTTTTGATGGAATACATTACCTCGAAAACTCAAGAAAGGCGCTTGCTTCATTTATTAATTGCAACGCTGACGACCTTGTATATGTGACCAATCCAACATACGCAATTAATATTATTGCAAAAAGTTTAAAGCTCAATGAAGGCGATGAAATACTTTCTACAAGCCTTGAATACGGTGCTTTAGACCGTACCTGGAATTATTATTGCAATAAAAACAAAGCAAAATATATTCGTCAGCCAATCCAATTGCCTGTAATATCAAAGGAATCATTCATTGAACAATTTTGGAAAGGATACACAAATAAAACAAAAGCAATTTTTATTTCGCAGATAACAAGCTGTACTGCTATGAAACTGCCGGTAAAAGAGATTTGTGAAATGGCAAAAGAAAAAGGATTGCTTACAATAGTAGATGGAGCGCATGTTCCGGCTCATGCCCCTTTAAATCTTGCTGAACTTAAAGCCGATATATTTACAGGCGCCTGCCATAAATGGATGATGACTCCCAAAGGAAGCTCTTTTTTATATGTCAACAAACAACTTCAGCATTTATTCGACCCTTTGGTGATTAGCTGGGGTTATGAAAGTGCTGCCCCATCTCATTCCCAATTTATTGACTATCATCAATTGCAAGGCACACGTGATTTCTCAGCATTTCTTACTGTTCCTAAAGCTATTGAGTTTATGAAAGAAAATGGCTGGCAACAGGTCGCTTCCGATTGTCGCCAAATAGTACGTAATAATTATGAACGCTTTTGCGACCTGCTTGGCTCCGCTCCTCTTTGCCCTGTCAATGATGATTTTTTAGGGCAAATGTGCAGTATTCCCATTAAAACGAATGAACCTGAAAAACTTCAGCGTCATCTTTTCGAAAAATACCGTATAGAAGTTCCGATTATGCGTCACGAAAATTATACATTCCTCCGCTTTTCCATTCAGGCATTTAATTCACAACACGATCTGGATAAACTTTACGACGCCTTAAAAGAATGTTCCTTTTGATGTATTACATATACTTCCTATCGAATGAATATATTCGAAAGTTCATCCCCGGATTTTTTAAATGATGTATTAAAACTCCAGTTGCTCTATCTCATCAACGTAAGGAGTTTTTTATTTAAGTTTAAAGTTATTCAGTTAAAAGTTGTAAAGTTGTGTTTCTCCAGTTCGTCAACTTTAAACTTTATAAGTATTATAAATCATCAATATTAGTGGAAGCATCTCTATCCTGTTCTACATCATGTATAAGTGTGTTTTTGTTTTTCCCTTTTGCATATATCTGACCAAGAGTGGCAGGTTTTGTAAAATGATGTTTTATTCCCAATCGCTGTGCAAGCAGGTTGGCATCCAATGGAGATAATGCCTTGAATTCTTTACGGGCAATTAAACGACCTTCACGAAGCAGTGCACTATCCAGTTTTTTAAGGTCGACATTAAAAGTGCATATAATCTGGAGGTTGAGCATATCATTTAATAATCCATCACTCATATTAAGCAAATTGGTAACCCCTTGTATCCGCACTCCTTCCTGTCGTTTGGCAAGCAGTGGTTCGGCATCTTCAATAAGCAGTACACAAAAATATCCCTGTTGAGAATAATTAGTTACCTGACGAGAAATAAATGTCATAAAACTTGGTTCAACAAGATGGTCAACCATATTAGGAGGCATATAGATTACGATTTTATTATTACTTGCCATCATCTTAAGCAGGTGTCTTATGTAATACGTTTTACCGGTGCCAGGTTCTCCGTGAAATAGTACCAAACCTTTAGTACTTGTATTAAAACGGTGCATCAGTTCGTTATGAAATTTTTCGAAACCAAAGCCATAATTCACATCCAAATCTTTTATTTCAAAGTTATCATCTACAGAATGTGATTGAAGAGTAAAATTTCCATTATTTACTTCTACCATGAATATTTCTGGTTTGTCAGGCATTTTTTGGAGTTCACACAAACCAAAATAATAATCGAGTAAATTCTCAAATTCCAAATCTCTTTTGCCTGAAGCATCACTTGGATGCAGTAATTTTAATTGACTTGTATTAACGGTTCCATCATTATCGTTTGCAGACATAATAAAATCGGGCACATCAAATTCATCTGCATCCATTTGTTGTATATGTATTGCCTGAACAAAATAACAGTTGTTTGGAAAGCCAATTGTATATCTAACAAGTTTCTCGTTTCGGTCAGCTGACTTTGAATTATAAGTATGAAGCACATAAGCATCCATGTTTTCTTCCAGTTGTTCTTTCAGAGAAAGAGCATCAATGTTCTGACCAAGAAAAACTTTTTCGGAAGGAAGACTTTTATTAAGTACTACGAAATAACGAAATGCTGAAAATTCGTCTCCTTTACTAAGTTCTGCAACCCATTGAGCTTCTGATAAAGTCATTTCAGTTTCGGCAGCATTCATTTCACTAGTTTCTTCCTTAATATTTTCCATTTTTCGTTTTTTTATATTGTTTACTTTCTTTACTTTCTTCGATGGTTCAATAATTACCGTAATATCCTTTTGTTCTTCCCCAAAGTAATTTATTTCTCTTATTCCAATGCTTATTGCGACTTTATTATAGAAAGTAATTTTCTTTATCCAGTTGTTGTGATCGTCGTATTCATATTCATAAGTATGAAAAGGATGGAAGCCATCGGGAGGTATTTTCCTAAGAAGATGTATTACATTCCCATTATCATCATATTCATAGTCAGTTATAAATGTATTTGCCAGTCGGCCATCACTTAAAAATACTTTCTCTTCAATATTATTTCCTTTTTCATCATTCTTAATTGTATGACGGCTTGATACACTTCCATCACCATCCATTACAATATATTCTATTCTGAAATTATTTTCATCGTAAACATATATATGTTTTTTATCCGATTGTCCATCCGAAGAAAAGGTTTTATACTCAATCCTGTTACCTCGTTTATCGTATTTGCAGGTAGATCGATATTGGATTTTTCCTTCTGCATTTCTTGAGCACGTTTCTATATTATTTCCATTTTCATCATTAGTATATATAGTTTTACTTCGCGACTTGCCATCTTTTTCGTAAGAGTAGAGTTCAATTAATTTGCCTTTATCATCAAAGTACTGTTCGCAGGCAAGCCCTGTTTCTCTATAAATAATTTCTTTTATTTTAATTCCTCTTTCGTTGAATTCGTAAGAGAAATTTTTATCGGGAAATTCTTCATGGTCAAGTATGCCTTTCACAACCTCTCCATTTATAAATTTCACTTTATAATACAATTCACTCATACCTTTAACTTGTCCATTCAAAACCACGTTCGTGTTTCCGATAGATTTTCTTATCACCTGAATAATTGTTTCCTTCTGTTCGGTATTATCTTTTTCAGATATTTTCATTGTCATTGCATGTTTTTACTATACATCATTACCTTCTTCATCCACATCATGTATAAGAGTATTCTGAATTTATCCTACAAAACCGAAATACCTGTTCATACCATTATCATCACCAATATTAATATATTCAAGAAATTCGCTAAGGTTTGGAAAATTGGAAACATAATTGCTTCTGCTATTAATAAAGTTTCCAAATGCAATATTTATTTCATCCAATCCATTTTCGTTTACATTCCCGAAAGCTCTTCGCATACATAATTGAACACTTGGTTCTAGTAATAACTCCGGTCGCCCGGTACTTATTATACTGCTTAAGTTTCTTAATAGTTCCACATCTCTTAATTCTATTGCTACAAGAAAACTGTAGCTGATTTTTGAAAAGAAAAAGTGTAATGACGGATCCGTAAAATCATCTGCGGATATAGGATTAAAGTCAAAGCTGGTGAATATTGATTTTGCCTGTTCCGTTTCGCCCAGATAACAGATGCAAAATGCTTTCATACCTTCAATTGCCATTGAATTATATTTTTCAAAAGGCATATTTTTGTTATGGAGTTTTGCTGATTCGAGAATACTAATTGCTTTTTCGATAGTTTTCCCTATTTCAGTATTTCCTTTTGCATTAATTTTATTTATCAGCATATCTGCCCAATCCATACAGTAATACCATCTGTCACTGTCTTTATAATACTTCCAACCTTCATCATAATAGGTATCTGCTTCATCCAGCTTGTTCAAAATACAGCAAATTTTCGCACGTGCGTGACATACTAAAGAATATAAATTTTTGTCTTTTTTGTATTCATTTGGAATAGGTTTATTAATCAATAATTTCATTGTAAACTTATCCGTTTCCATAAGTGCATTATTATATTGTGCCATTATTTTATGCGCTTCGGACGGATATTCAGGTTCTATTTCCGGTTTACGAAAAGGTCCTTCTTCCATAATATTAAAACATGCATCTTCAGTACCTACATTTAATGCTTGAATTAAAAGTTCTTCATCATTAAGTTTCCAAGGCTCATCAATTCCTGAAGGAAGAAATTCTTTCACAGTCACAAATTTACTTGTGTTGGACCCCACAATTATTAATGTTCCTTTTTTTGTTTCATCTGCAGCTAAAGCAGCATATATTTCCATTGTCCCATTTCCCGAATTGATAAATTCAAGAGTAGTTTCAAGGTTCCATTTTTTGATATTTAAAGCCATCTGTTTATTATTTTTAAAAACTATTTATAATTATTAAAACTATTTACTTAAAAAATAGTTTTCCATTCCGGCTTCATCATTCCGTTTCATTAATTTTAAAAAGGCTGTAAAATTTATTAATTCAGGATAATAGTTGGTATTGTTTTCTTTAAATATATCGAATAAAGTTTTCAGTTGAAATTTTCCATTTTGTCTCACATATCCAAAAGTGATTTTTAAACATCTCCATGCATTCAATTCTTTCTCAATGTCCCGTTTTCCAATGGTAATCATAGTGCAGATTTTTTTCAACAGTTCATTATCCTTAAGCTCTATGGCGGCAGCAATTGTATATCCAAAATAATCATAAAAACTATTCATATCCTGAGTATGCAAATTAGCAATGGCAATGGGTGTATAATCAATAGCTGTTAATATTTTTTTTGCTTCTTCGGGTTTTCCCAGAAAACAACGACAAAATGCCATCATCCCTTCGGCCACGATATTATTATATTTTTCATAAGTACTGGTTTTGCTCCATAATTTTATTGTTTCCAACAACTTTATTGCCCGCTCCACTTTTAATTTCTTTTCGACATTTGGTACTTGTGCATTTACAGTTAACATTAAAGTATGTGCCCAGTCTAATAAAAAGAACCAGCGTATTTTATCATAATAATCAGCATGCCCTGCTTCAAAACTTTTATCTGCTTCATCAAGCATCATTAATGATGAAAACATTCTCCCTCTAGTATGGCAAAGTGTGGTATATAAATCTTTCCTTATTTTATATTCTTCAGGAATAGGGTCTTTTAACAGCTCTCTTTTTTCGCCTGCACTGCCATAGTATATTGATTTTTGATGTATCTCAATTATTTTTTTGCCTGATGCCATTACAGCAAATTCTTCTTCCGACTTCTCTGGCTTAAAAGGTCCTTCTATGGTAGCTCGAAATTCGGCATCATCTATATTGCTCGTATTGCTTACTTGAAGAGATGTTGATATTCCTTCTAAATTCCGCATATCTTTATATTCTTCAGGTAATAATTCCCCTACCGTAACTCTTATTGTTTTTCGGGGAGCTACCACTATATGCTTTCCTTCTGTTTCGATTTTTGAATTTACTATGATATAAAATTCCAATACAGCATCGCTTAAATTTTCACATTTAATAACTGTTTCGGCAATCCATTCGCCTTCTTCGTTTTCCATACTACTTTACTATTTTTTTAATTCGGTCAAATGTAGACCTAATTAATGCCGTATCCTACATATATTATTTTGCTTACTATTCATAGGGCTTTCGGATGGTCGCAAAAAAACTCCCGCCGATATTTCTATCAACAGGAGTTTTTTATTTAAGCATATAAGTTCGCTTACTTGTTAAAACTTTTTATTCCACCACTATTTTCCTATTAACAATATTCTTGTTTTCATCAATAATTTGAACAAAATAAATTCCTTTCGATTGATTGCTCAAATCAATAATTGTCTGCTGGCTATTGACAATTGTTTGGTAAACAGTTTCATCTATAATATTCATTACTTTTATATTCTGGACTTTATACTTTTCACATAAAACTGTGAAAATGCCAGTGGATGGATTAGGGTATATATTAATATCATTATTAAAATCGTATAATGAAACATTAGTTGCAAGTGAAGATATTTCAACATTTGAATGAGTAACATTAAATGGAGTTCGTGTTGCCGAACAACTGAATCCCAAAGCATCTACTCTATAACTTGCATTTGGAGAAACGGAATAGAAAGGGTCGGAAGCGGTAGTACCAACAGTAGGAGTTACTATTTGCCAGTTTCCATTACTTAAACTATCTTTCATTAAAACGTAACCACTTACCGGTGCTCCATTTTGAATTACATAAGTATTCCACGAGAATTGACTTCCTGTATACGTAAAATTAAGTGACTGATGATAATTGCTTAAAAGACTAATGTTTCCACAGGTGCTATCGTGCGTGGCAATTTTATACTGATAATAGGTATAAGTAGGGTCGCCGCCGTGCGGACCGCCTACCGCACGTGCCACGTCAGTAAACTTACTATATGTAGATGAATTATTAGGCACTGCACCTATACGCAAATACGATGCCTGAATTGGTGAATAACGATAAGCAATTACACTGTCGATATTACTGGCGAATACTGTTTTATCCCAATAAATATCAATATACTGATTAGCTCCTGAAATACTATCCACTGTAACTTCACATATTGATGGAACTGTTGGCAATTGATTTACCGTTATTGTTATTGTTGATGTGTCCGTACATCCGCTGCTAGAGCCTGTTACAGTATAAGTTGCCGTACTTGCCGGCACAAAAGAAACTCCATCGGATACTCCATTACTCCACGTATATGATGTTGCCCCTTGCCCTGTTAGCGAAACACTATTACCTACACATACTGAATTGGAAGGAGATGCAGATGCTGATACTACAGGTATATTATTTACCGTAACGGTTGAAGATGTTGAACCTTGGCAACCATAACTCGTACTGCATGTAATGCTATAGGTAGTTGTTGCTGAAGGTTTGGCATATAAAGATGAAATGCTGGAACTTGAATATGGAGCAGTGGCTGCAGCATCTAAATACAGACTTGATAAAGGCGACCAAATAAATGAAACATTAGGTGAACTGGAAATACTTACATTATCAATAGCCCACCAACCTGAAGAAGATAAAAAAGGCGGTGAAGCAGTGTAAAAGAATCTAATCTGGATATTTTGATTTATATAAGCATTCAGGTTTAATGTTACCGTTGAAAATGCAGTTGAAGTACCTTGATTGGATGTAAAGGTTTGAAGCGTAGTCCAGGTAGTTCCTCCATTAGTTGTAATATCTACTTTAGCAGCAGTGCCACTAACAGAAGAAAGATAATGGTGAAAAGTAAGGGATAGGAAGGAATAACCACTTGTATTAATAATTGGGCTGATTAATTGTGTAGAAGTGTTAATGGTAGTGAAACCAACACCTTGGCTATTGCTGTTAGAAAGATAAAATTGTGAATTATCATTACTATGGAAGGTAGTAGTACTGAGGCCTACATACTGATACCCATCTGGTTTTAATGCCCATGCTGCATTAGCAGGAGTACCACCGGTTGAGTTATTTATTTTTGTCCAATTATCAAAACTACCATTGAAATTTTCCGAAAATAAATTCATTGTTCCTATAGTATTTGTTAATGTCAAAGGCTGAACATTGCCTGAACATATAGCTGATGAAAGCGGAGAAACAGAAAAAGCGGGATTAGGCACAGATAAAATTTGTGTAGAACTTGTGGCTGTACATCCATTGCTGCCGGTTCCTGTAACAGTGTATGTAGTACTAACAGCAGGTGTTGCAGAAACAGCATTGCCGGATGTTACCGATAATCCCGCAGCCGGTAACCAGCTATATGATATGGAAGAGCCGGAGGCCGTCAATGTTACAGCACCACCCGGATTACAATAATGAGAAGATGTTGTTGAAAGTGTTATTGATGGCGGAGCATTGACTGTAAAACTTGAAGCACTGGTTGCCGTCCCTCCAGAAGTAGTCACTATAACAGGGAATGTACCGGTAACACCAAAACCAACTGTAGCAACAAGTACAGTTCCGGTAGTAGAAACAATAGCACTTACCGGAGTTCCTCCAATGGTTACCTGAGAAGATGAGATACCAAATAAATTAGTTCCATTAATAGTTATTGAAGTACCGGGGCATCCGTTGCTTGTCCCCAAACTGGTTATAGTAGGAGCTGCAGGTGTTGCAACTATTATTTTATAATCTTCTACTTCGCCGGTAAAACCTGTTGAGTTGGAAGCGGGATATAGGCTGTTTTTTGAAGAAACTCTCATACGTGTTGCGCCAGTTAAGGCTCCCGGAGGAACAGTAATACTTAAGGGACAGAGATTACTGATTCCATTCGAACTGTTATAAACTGTACCTAAAGTATATTCTTCTGAAGGAACATCAAAAATTCCGTTTTGATTCCAGTCAATCCAGGCTTTCTGATAATAAGTGTTGGAAGTAGTTGATGTAGCATTTGTATTTACATAAACACTTAACTGGTAGTTTGATGCATTACTAACAGTTGTGGACACAGAAGCTGTATAATCAGTGTAATTATTTAGTCCGCTTGTATTGTTTATAGTATTGAAAACTACTTTTACAATGCCTTCACCACCCGAGTTACTACTTGATGAAGCGGAATAACATGGTGCTGCACCTGTTGTAAAACTCCATGTAGTAGGACTTGTTGCAGGTACGCCGCATAAATTTTTGGGAACTATCTGCCAGAAATAATTTGTATTGGGTAAAAGATCTCCGGTAAAATAAGTATTGCTTACTACATTCGCAGTAACACTATAAGGCACACTGTCAGGGCCAAAATAAACATCATAAGAGGTAACATCGGCAACACTTGCCCAATTTAAAAATTCAGTTGCTCCACTGCCTGCATAACATATACCTGTTGCTCCTGTTGCAGGAGATGGTGTAATAGCTATTGTAGGCAAAGTGTAACCTAAAAAAGTAGATGTGCTTGATGCTATTCCACCTGATGTAGTTACTGATATAATACCGGATGAACCGGATGCTGCCACAGCAGTTATTTGACTGGAACTGTCGGAAGTAATGGATGCAACTGGTGTACCGCCAATAGTTACAGAAGTTACACCTAGCATATTGGTTCCGACAATAGTAATACTGGAACCTGCGCAACCCGCTATAGGTGTGAATGAAGATATTACCGGTGCCTGTGAATACATGCTGGAAACACATGATAAGGCAACAAAAACCATAACGATAATTGCTTTTGAAAGCAATGCAGAAGAAAGAGTAGCTCTTTTCATTTTATTGAAATTAAGAAGGTGAATGAACAAATAATGTAACAGAACGTTTTTTTAAGTGTATTCTTATAAGTAAATTATTTTCAAAGATAAACCTTAATTTCCGGATTATTCAATTTATTCTCTATAAATTAAAAAATTAGATTTAAATCTCCTTTACTTTATATTAATTTCATCCTCTTCTTTTT
>CAIQBY010000419.1 GCA_903870175.1 uncultured Bacteroidota bacterium | reverse complement strand
TCATTTGTGCCAAGTGGAACTGCAACTTATACGGTAACTGGAACAGATGGAAATGGTTGTAGTAATACAGCTTCAGTAAGTGTAATTGTAAATGCTTTACCATCAGTAACTGCCAATGCAAGTTCTGCTGCAGTATGTATAGGTAACAGTGTAACATTAACTGGAGGCGGAGCAACAACATATAGCTGGACAGGCGGAGTAAATGACGGAGTTTCATTTGTACCTAGTGGAACTGATACTTACACAGTAACAGGAACAGATGGAAATGGTTGCAGTAATACCGCTTCTGTTTCCGTAACAGTTAATACTTTACCTTCTGCACCTTCTGCAAGCAACAGTTCTCCGGTATGTGATGGAGGAACAGTTAACTTAACTACTTCTACAACTGGAATCATTAATTGGTCAGGACCTCAGGGGTATTCTTCAACATCCCAAAACCCGACAATATCACCTGCTACTCTTGCAATGGCAGGAACATATAGTGTGACAGTTACAAGTTCTACAACAGGATGCGTAAGTCTTGCAGGAACTACAACTGTTGAGGTTAATGCCATTCCTTCTTCGCCTATAGCAAGCAGTACACCGGTTTGTGCGGGAAGTTCAATTGATTTGACTACATCAACTGTAACCGGAGCAACATATGCTTGGACAGGACCTCTTGGATTTACTTCAACATCTCAAGATCCAATAATTACTGGTTCTACGATTGCAATGGCAGGAACATATTATTTGACAGTAACCCAAAATGGTTGTACTTCTGCACCTGGTTCAGTTCAAGTGGTAGTTAACAATTGCAGCGGCCCTGATTTGACGATAACAAAGACGGTTGATAATACACATCCAATGGTTGGCGGTACTGTTGTATTCACTATAGTTGTTTCTAATAACGGACCTGGTGATGCATCCGGTGTGGTAGTTACTGATATACTGCCAAGCGGATATACTTATGTTGGTCAAAATGCCACCATAGGTGCTTATAACAGTTTAACAGGTTTATGGACAATTGGAAATCTAATTGATGGAGGAACAGAAACCTTGACTATTACAGTTACAGTTAATGCTTCCGGTAATTATCTGAATACCGCTACAATTGAAGGTGGTTCTACAGATCCTAATACTCTTAACAATACTTCTTCAGCAGGAACAAGCCCTGAAGTATTAAATATTCCTGAAGGGTTCTCTCCAAATGGTGATGGAACTAACGATTTATTTGTAATAAGAGGAATTGAAAATTATCCTAATAACACATTTATCATCTTCAATCGTTGGGGAGATAAAGTATACGAAGCTCAGCCTTACAACAATACCTGGGATGGAACAGCTACAGAAGGTCTAAGAGTAGGAGGCAATCAATTGCCGATAGGTACTTACTTCTATGTGCTTGATTTAGGAGACGGTTCGACACCTTATAAAGGAACTATTTATCTTAACAGATAGGAATTTTAATTAACATCAACTTCATGAAATAAATAAATAATCAAAATGAAAAAATTAAAAAAAATCACAGTTGTGCTGGCTTTAACTTTCGGAGGCTATGCACTAAACGCACAACAAGATGCGATGTATACTCATTATATGAATAATACATTGGTTGTTAATCCTGGATATGCCGGTAACAGAGATGCTATGACGGTAACAGCGCTGCACCGTTCGCAATGGGTTGATTTTAAAGGGGCACCAATTACTCAGACCCTTACATTGCATACTCCGCTAAAGAATAAGCATATTGGTGTTGGCTTTTCTGTATTAAATGACAAAATTGGCCCTATTAACAATACTTCGGTATATGTCGATTTTGCTTACATTATGCAAATAACTGAGAAGTCTAAATTGGCTTTAGGGTTAAGTGCAGGGATGAATATTTTACAGGCTAGTTTGACCGGACTTCAATTAGACCAGCAAAATGATATTGCATTTCAAAACAATATCAATAATCACGTTACTCCTAATTTTGGTTTTGGAGCATATTATTACAGAGAGCGTTTTTACGCCGGAATTTCTGTTCCTAATTTATTGCAAAATAGTTATTCAGTTACAGCTGAGCCTGGTGCAACTTTGATTGGAAAGGAGCAAAGGCACTATTTCTTTATTGCTGGAACTATGATTCCGTTGGCTGATAATCTTGCTTTTAAACCAACTACTTATATAAAAGTGACTCCTGCTGCACCGGTAGAAGCAGATTTAACTGCATCTTTCATCATTATGAAAAAATTACTGGTTGGTGCAATGTTCCGTACCGGTGATGCATTTGGAGGTTTGGTAGGATTGGATCTTACCAGCCAATTTCATATTGGTTATTCTTATGACTGGTCGTATGGTTTAAAAACATTTAAATATAATCAGGGAAGTCATGAAATAATATTGAGATATGATTTTATTTTCTTCGATAAAAAACGAATCCGTTCACCAAGATATTTTTAATTTTGCATAAATAATTAATTATGAAAAAGACAATTTTTACTTTCACACTACTTTTTGGACTGGGTTTAACTTTGTTTGCCCAAAAATCCAAAAAAGAAATAAGCGGCGATAAGTTCTACGACGAATATTCCTTTGATAAAGCAATTGACAGTTATGTGGCTGCAAAGGATTTAAGCATTGAAGGACAAAGAAAGCTGGCTGATGCTTACCATCATATTGACAGGAATAAGGAATCTGAGATTGTTTATTCTAAATTCATCAATAATTCCAGCGGTGTGCCTGCGGATGATTATTACAGCTATGCGATGGTTTTGAAAACCAATGGCAAATATGATCAGGCGGCAAAATGGATGGACAAATTCAAGGAGTTAAAACCAAATGATTTGAGAGCAAAGAATTATGCGGCTAACAACTCTGAGTTGACCAACTTGCAAAAAGATCAGGGTAAATATAAAATTACTCATCTGGATATTAATACTGATGCGGAAGATTTTGGTACCTGTTACTACAAAAATAAAATTGTGTTCGCTTCCAGCCGTGAAGTTGGAAAATTAATCAAAAGAGAATATAACTGGAACAGAAAACCGTTTTTGGATATGTATGTGGCTGATGTAGCTGATGATCAATTAAAAAACCCTCAGGATTTCAGTAAAGAATTAAATGGAAAAATGCACGACGGACCTGCAAGTTTCAGTAACGACGGGAACTCGATGGCATTCACCAGAAATAATTATACTGATCAAAGCAAGGATGGTGTTGTGAAACTTCAAATTTATTTCAGCAATTTTAAAGATAAAAAATGGACTGCGCCGGAAGCATTTTATCTGAATAGTTCTGAATATTCGGTGGGACATCCTTGTTTGACTGCTGACGGAAATACAATGTACTTTGTGAGTGATATGCCTGGCGGATTTGGCGGTGCAGATATTTACAAAATTACAAAAGACGATAAGGGTAAATGGGGGAAACCTGAAAACCTGGGTGATAAAATAAATACGGAAGGCGATGAGATGTTCCCGTTTTTTGAGGAAAACAGTGGTGCGTTATTTTTTGCTTCCAATGGTCGTTTGGGATTGGGCGGACTTGATAATTTCGGTTGTTTCCTTAACGGAGATAAATTCGGGAAGGTGTATAACTTCGGGTATCCGGTGAATACGCAATACGATGATTTTGCGCTAATCATCAATGATAAATTTGCGAAAGGATACTTTACTTCAAACAGAGTAGGCGGTGCTGGTGACGATGATATTTATTCGTACGAATTGTTGAAAGGCCTTGAAATGGGTAAAAAACTGAAAGGTGTGGCAAAAGATAAAGCCGGAAATCCGATACCGAATACTTTTATTCAGTTGCTTGATGAGCAGGGTAATGTGATTGATACGCTTACTACAAAGGACGATGGCTCGTATACTTTCCTTGTTGATTCGGATAAAAAATTCAAATTGATTGGTACCAGACCGAAATATATTGATGGTGACAGTGTGACCAATACTTTTGGAAAAGACATTGTGGTGAAAGCGGATATCATCCTTACCAAGAAAGAAGAAATGGTGGCGCGCAAGGTTACTATAGCTGATGAAATAAAGGTGGGAGCTGATTTGGGCAAGATATTACAGATAAATCCTATTTATTATGATTTGAATAAATACGATATCAGGCCGGATGCGAAACTTGAGCTGGATAAAATTGTGAGTATTATGAATGAATATCCGGATATGGAAATAGAACTTGGTTCGCATACGGATTGCCGGGCATCGATGGCTTATAATCAGGCGTTATCCGACAACAGAGCGAAAGCTGCGGCTGCTTATGTGAAAAGTAAAATCACCAAACCGCAGCGTATTTATGGTAAAGGATACGGTGAAACAAGATTGGTAAACGGATGTGCCTGCGAAGGTACTGTAGTATCTGACTGCCCTGAAGAAGAGCATGCTAAAAACAGACGTACCGAATTTATTATTGTGAAGAAATAGTATTAAGTATAAAATACAAAGTATTAAGAGGGATAAATTTATTATCCCTCTTTTTTTT
>CAIQBY010000418.1 GCA_903870175.1 uncultured Bacteroidota bacterium | reverse complement strand
GTTTATAATCTACGTTCTCTTCTTTAATTGATGCTTTCTGCGATTCCATATTTGTTGATGATTTTGAAGAATTATTATTACATGCCAGTAACAAAAGTACGGCACCCGAAATTAGTTTTATGTTTTTCATTGCTTTAATATCAGTTAAATAAATAAGAGGAATGATTATTCAAAAGTAAGGAAATTACTTTTACCATTCAATTACATTTTTATGTAATCTTCGAAAGAGATTCCCTTTTTAAATTCGTGGGAGTACACATATTGTTTGATGTGTGCTGCCCAGGCTTTGTGCGACATCCGACGGTCGAGAATGGCTGAATCAAAGGCTTTGCCGAAGTGTACCTTTATGGTGTGTCCGCGTTGTTTGAACATTTCATCAGGCAGCAGCAGCATTTCGAGATTGCCTTTGATGCCTATCATCTTCCGGAAATTAGCGAACCGATAAAAGAATTTGGAGTTCTCTCCTTCAATAAATACGGGCACTATCTGGCGTTTATGATCTATTGCCTGAGTAACAAAACTTTTCTTCCATTCCAAATCGCGTATCAATCCTTTTTGCTTCCGTGATACCATCCCTGCGGG
Organism: uncultured Bacteroidota bacterium; assembly: GCA_903870175.1. Taxonomy (GTDB): domain Bacteria; phylum Bacteroidota; class Bacteroidia; order 2-12-FULL-35-15; family 2-12-FULL-35-15; genus 2-12-FULL-35-15. The sequence goes on along the minus strand of CAIQBY010000418.1, from coordinate 3,272 downwards.
GAAGAAACCAACTGCTTCATCCGTTACCAGCACACTTTCAATTGTTCTTAACGATGTATGTGACGTTGATTTTATTTTATTGATACCGATAAAAACATCGCCGTAATTTTTCAGATTCTTCAGCACATCGTTCACCACAAAGTGAATGTCAGGGCGCACTTCGCCGATAGCTTTCACAAAAGCCATTCCGTCCAATCCGCCCAAAGGATGATTGGCAGCAAGAATTATCCCGCCTTCTTTAGGGATATGAAATTGATTAATAGCAACTACTTTGGCGCCCAGCTTTTCGATACATTGATTGTTAAATTCAATTCCATAATAGTCCTTTATCTGGTGCATCACTTCGTTGATTTCATCCACATGCAGCTTTCTTTTGAGCCAGTTGAGCAGGAAACGAGGCAGCCATCTTTTTAATGCAGGAGCTTTTTCCCGTAGTACTTTATCAATGTCAATAAACTTTTTTTCTTTCATAAACCGTAACGGCTGGGCAAAGGGGAAATGTTTTATTATTTATAAATCGGGGGAAGCAGTTTTCTTTAATTCTTTTTCGAGCTTCCAGATTCTATCATTTAGTTTTTGAAGACCACGGAAAAGCACATAACTGCGCTGATAATCTCCAATGGCAAAAGCAGGAGAACCCTGTACTACAAGCCCTTCCTGAGTAATAGAAGAACCGATACCTGACTGGCCTGCAACCTTCACACCATCCGCCACTTTAATATGTCCTACAACACCTGCCTGTCCGCCAATCATAATATTTTTACCAAGTTTAGATGAGCCAGCAACGAATACACCACCCGCCAACACTGTGTTTTCACCTATCTCTACATTATGTGCAATCTGAACAAGATTATCCATCTTTACTCCCTTGCGAATAATAGTCGAACCCATCGTTGCTCTATCAATAGAGGTATTGGAGCCTATCTCCACATGGTCTTCTATAATTACATTTCCTATCTGAGGTATCTTTTTATAATTGTTTTCCGAATTGGGCGCAAATCCAAATCCATCGCTTCCTACGACAGTACTAGCATGTATCGTGCAGTAGTTGCCGATTACACATTCATGATATATTTTAACACCGGAGAAAAAAGTACAGTTGTCACCAATCGTAGTATTGTCGCCGATATAACAGTGCGGATAAATTTTCACATTGTTTCCTATGCGAACATTTTCGCCGATATATGCAAATGCACCAACATAACAGTCCTTGCCAACTTTTGCTGAAGAAGCAATGAATGAAGGCTGTTCAATGCCTTTTTTATTCTGAATAGTTTCGTAATACAACTCCATCAACTTTGCAAAACTGCCATACGCATCTTCCACACGAATAAGCGTAAGCGTTGGTTTTACCGGCTTGTCGAGAACAACTGTATGATTTAATATGATAACTGAAGCATCTGAATCATAAACAAAATTGGTATAATGTGTGTTCGACAAAAAACACAAACTTCCTTTAATTCCTTCTTCAATTTTGGCAAGGCTCGAAACCAGAACGTTTTCGTCCCCTTCTATTGTTCCGCTTAATAACTGCGCTATTTGTTTGGCTGTAAATTCCATTGTTCAAAGATAGTAATTAATGGTGTAGTGAATTTCATTTTTTCATTGTTCGTTATCCACAGGAAGATGTTAAGAATGAAAGTGAAACCGTTTTATCATTAAAAAAAAGGTACTGTTTCCAGATATTTAAATGAACTGTTTTCATATTCCATCACACAGCAAAAGTGATTAATTCCATTGGTTATCACAAGATATTTTACCTCGAAAGCCATATTATATCGCGCAACCTGGTCGAATGCATCCTGTGTGATTTTTACTTCGGGAGCTTTGCACTCTACCAACAAAAATGGTTTTCCCTGCTTATCATACACCAAAATATCGGCACGTTTCTGCAAACTATTATATTTTAAACCAATTTCCACAGCAATTAAAGAAGCAGGGTAGTTCCGTTCGTTCACCAAAAACTGCAAAATGTTTTGTCTCACCCATTCTTCCGGTGTAAGCACCACATACTTTTTCCTGAAAACATCAAAGATTTCCTTTTGAGTTCCATTTTGACGAAGTCTAAACTTATATTGAGGTAAATTCAGCAGTTGCATTTATACTGCGAAGTACGATAAATTTATGTTATGTAAATAAAGTATTTTCAATAAAAATTTCATTCTTACAAGTCCAACGTTTTGTAATTTGTATATTTGTACAAATTCGAAATTAACAGAAATGAAAAGTAAGGAAGAAATAGTTGAGAATTGGCTGCCGCGATACACTGGTACTCCTCTTGATAAATTCGGCAAATTTATATTACTTACCAACTTTGGCAGGTATGTAAAAATGTTTGCAGATTGGAATAATGTTGAAGTAAACGGACTGGATATGCCAATGCCCAATGCTACAGCCAAAGGAATTACAATAATCAACTTTGGAATGGGTAGCGCAAACGCAGCGACCATCATGGATTTACTAAGTTCCATTCATCCACAAGCTGTTTTATTTTTAGGGAAATGCGGAGGCTTGAAAAAGAAAAATGAATTGGGAGATTTAATATTACCGATTGCTGCAATAAGAGGAGAAGGAACTTCAAATGATTACTTTCCTCCTGAAGTGCCTGCATTGCCTGCATTTAGCCTGCAAAAAGCAATTTCCACTACAATAAGAAATCACAATAAGGATTATTGGACTGGTACAGTATATACTACAAACAGGAGAGTTTGGGAGCATGATGATGATTTCAAAGACTATCTCCGTCGAATAAGAGTAATGGGCATAGATATGGAAACAGCAACCATTTTCAGTACAGGTTTTTATAATGAGATTCCTACAGGAGCATTACTCCTGGTGAGTGATCAGCCAATGATAACAGAAGGTGTAAAAACAATTGAAAGTGATAAATTAGTTACACAAAACTACGTTGATGAACATTTGAAAATTGGAATTGACTCTCTAAATGAACTTATAAATAACGGTTTGACAGTAAAGCATCTTAGATTTTAGATAATTGATTTATTAGGAATTAATAAAGGCGAAAAGAGAAATGGAGTATAATCAACTAATGTCTGATTTAAAAAACAAGGTATATCACCCTATTTATTTTTTAATGGGAGACGAACCTTATTTTATTGATATGGTTTCTGATTATATAGAGAATAAGGTGCTGGATGAATCGGAAAAAGAATTTAATCAAACAATTCTTTATGGTGGAGATGTTACTGCGGATGATGTATTTGGTGCAGCCAGACGATTTCCTATGATGAGCGATTATCAGGTGATTATTG
>CAIQBY010000417.1 GCA_903870175.1 uncultured Bacteroidota bacterium | reverse complement strand
TGTGCAGTTAAATGATGATATTCTTTTGTCTTCTTAAAAAGCGTTGTAGAAATATCTTGGTGTAAATTTAGAAACATAATTCGGTTCCGCAATTTTATTATCCACTAATAATGAAATAAAACAATGAACAAGTTATTAACCTTTTTGCAATATATCGCAAAAAGGGCTTTATCTTTACCGAATGAAAAAATTTATATGTTTTGTGTTTTGTGTTTTGTATAAAATCTCAAAATCTTGTGCCAAACCCAGGGTTTGAAATAATTGATACTTGTTATTTACATCAAGGGGCATTTGGCTCTGCGTATGTAACGTTTTGGGATAGTCCGACTTGGGGCTCTCCCGATGCATTTAATATATGCTCTATCTCTCCAATTAATGCAACTGGTGTTCCAAATAACTATTTCGGTTTTCAATACCCCCATTCAGGTAATGGATATGCAGGTGCAGGGTTTTGTAATACTCACAATTACAGGGAATACATACAAGTAAAATTAGATAGTTCTTTGGTAGCACATCAAGAATACTGTGCGAGTTATTATGTAGTTTCAGGTAATTATACAAAAATGGTTAGTAATAATTTTGGAATGTATTTCTCTAATATACATACTTATATACCTTCGTTTAATGGAGTGTTAAGTGCTACTCCTCAAATAAATGATACAAACATAGTAAGTGATACCCTAAACTGGACGTTAATTTATGGGCATTTTACTGCACAAGGAGGAGAAAGATATTTAATTATTGGCAATTTTTATTCGGATTCTCTGACGGATACAGTTCATTTAAATGGAACAGATAATGAATCTTATTATTATATAGATGATATAAATGTACATTGTTGTACGTGCGATAGTTTAAATCACGAAGGCATATCCGAACTAACAAAAGAAACCGAAATAACTATTTCCCCCAACCCCGCCACCACCAGCATTAGCATTACAGCCACCAACAACATAAAAGAAATAAAACTAATTAATCTTTTAGGAGAAGAGGTTATAATTACGAATTATCAATTACGAATTAGCCCTTCGACTCCGCTCAGGGTGACAGATGCTGTAAGTGTTGATGTAAGCAGTGTTTCAAAAGGAATTTATTTTGTGGAGGTAACAGATGCAAAGGATAATGTTATTAATAGAAAAGTGGTGGTGCAATAACTTTTCTCTGCGAAACTCATTTAACTCCGTGTACTCTGTGTTGAAAAAACAAATGTATCTTTGCAGTAAAATAAATAATAATGTTATTACAATTAAAAGAAACAAAGAGTTATTTATTTGGTGAAGTCCTTCAACCCAAGCAATTAAAAAGGCTTATTATTAAGAGCAGGAAAAGCGGAACTGTTTCTTTAGATAAAGCACATGAACAAGTGCGAAAAAAACTAACATTACAATAGAAGCTATAATTCATAAATCAAGAATTAAAGATTAAAACAAAAAACTCCGAACAATATTGTCCGGAGTTTTTTATTTATAACGAATTTACGAATCGCGATGTACGCAGATTCGTAAATTCGTAACCATTAGTTATCCGCACCATATAGATTCGTAAATTCGTACTTATTTGTAATTCGTAACCTACCAAATCTTCACTCTCACACTATCTTCGCGATACATCTTATCACCTTTCTTCACATCAAAAGCTTTATAAAACTCTTCAACATTGGATAACGGACCAATAACGCGGAAAGGCGCAGGAGCATGTTCGTTGCTCATCACCTGCTTTGCCATAGCGGCATCCGTCATATTCACCATCCACGAATATGCATACGCAAGGAAATAACGTTGAGATGGCGTATAACCATTAATCAACTCTTTACTTTGTCCCTCTTTTGTTTTCATAAACGCTTCATATCCCATAATCACACCACCAAGGTCGGCAATGTTTTCTCCCTGCGAATTAGCACCTTTCAGATGAAGACTGTCAAGCACCACATAATTATCAAACTGACGGACAATACGTTTTGTCTTGGCAACAAATTTTTCTCTGTCCTCTTTCGTCCACCAGTCACGCAGGTTTCCGTTCTCATCATACAAACTTCCCTGGTCATCAAATCCATGAGTAATTTCGTGTCCGAAAGTAGAACCTCCTATAATACCATATAAAATGGCATCATCAGGCATACGACCTTCAAATCCCGGAACAATAATATTACAAGCCGGAACCACTATTTCATTGTTTGCAGGGTCGTAATATGCATTGTATGTTTGCGGCTCCATGTCCCATTCGGTGCGGTCAACAGGCTTTCCATATTTATTAATCATGAAATTATAATACCAGTTATTTACATTCATCATGTTTCTGCAATAGCTGTCGCGAGAGATTTGCAGCGCCGATAAATCTTTCCATTTATCAGGATAACCAACCTTCATATTTATTTTATTCAGCTTGCTCAATGCTTTTTCCTTTGTTGGTGCACTCATCCAATCACATGCTTTAATATGTTCGGCATATACACTTCGGATATTATTTCCTATCTCGGCAAGTTTTTCCTTTGTTCCTTTCGGACAAAATTCATCCACATATACCTGCCCTACAAGTTCACCAAGAGAATGATCAGTAGCCGATACAATTCTTTTCCAGCGTGGCTTTTGTTCTTTAACACCACTAAGAACTGTGGAATAAAAATTGAAATCTTCCTTCTCAATTTCCTTGCTCAAATCAGAAGAATATCTGTTTAATAAACTCCATTTAAAATATGATTTCCAATCATCAACAGAAGTAGTTTTAATATTAGTTTCCAAAGCTGTATAAAACTCAGGCTGTCCAACCACAATAGAATCAACTGAATTAAGACCTAATTGTTTCAACGTTTCTTCCCATTTAATACTTGGTGTTAATTTATTTACCTGAGCAACCGACATTTTATTATAGTTTTTATAAGGGTCGCGCAAATCTTCCATCTTTCTGCAACTCTTTGCTATCGTGGTTTCCAGCTTCATAATATTGTCTGCAGTTTTAGCAGCAGTTTTCTCATCCTGACCAATCAACTGGAACATAGCTTTAATATGTTTCACATATTCTGCACGGATAGCAACAGTGCGGGCATCCGTATTAAAATAATAATCGCGTTCAGGCAATCCCAATCGTATCTGATATAAATCAACCACATACTGCGAACTCTTTTTATCATCTTTACTAACCGAAAAACCATATAAAGCAGGCACTTCCAGTGTTTCCAAATGAGCAGCTACAGTTAATAAATCAGTAGTATTTTTAATAGCATCTATTTTATTAAACTCTTCTTTAAGCGGTGCATATCCTGCTTTATCAATGTTTGCAGTATCCATACCACTGAAATAAAAATCACCAATCTTTTGTTTATTACTTCCTTTAGCAGCTTTGGCATCAGCTGCCGATGATTCACATATCTTTTTAATATCTTCGTTTAATGTATCCTGTATTGTTTTCCACAATCCATTATTACTTTCAGAAGCAGGAATAGGATGTTGTTTGAACCAGGTATTATTGGCATACTTAAAAAAGTCTTCCTTCGGAGATATAGAAGAATCAATATGTTCACTGATAGGATCTGCAACAGCTATAGATTTATCCGCTTTCTTTTCGGAATGAGAACAGGCAGATAAAATAATAGCTGTTGCTGTGGTAAGTAAAAATGTTTTTTTCATTTGATTATTATTTTAATTCATAAGGATTAATACACTTTAATCCTTTTATCTTTTTGAAATCAGCAATATTATTAGTTATTAAGATTAACCGTTCTTCAATTGCTGTAGCAGCAATTATTGCATCAGGAAGTTTTATTTTATGAGATTTACGAATAGAAATAGTTTGAATGATAATATCATCATCAATTCCGAAAACTGTGCAATTATCAATAAATTCAACTATTTCAGGTTCTATTGTAGAAAAACCTAGTAACTCAATTTTATTTACAAAAGAAATATTACTTTCTTCATCTATAATCCGTGCAAGAAATTCTTTACTTTTTTTATTAAACCGATTTAACGAAAAATCAATTAAAACATTAGAATCTATTAGATATCTCTCTCCCATTCGTTGCGCATTTGTTCTAATTCCTTATGCATCTTTTCCGCTTGTTTCTCAGTTATGCATCCCGAAAGTCTTTCAGAAAGTTTCTTCGTTTTCTTTGTGGTACTATTTTTAATAACCTTAATTAAATCAAGAGCCTCAATATCCTTAATAAGTTTTAGTGCCTTATTGTTTTTTATCTGTATAGTTATAGTGGTCATTAATTTTCTGTTGTTTTATACAAAGTTAATTAAATAAGTTATTTAAATTGATATTTATTATTTAGTTAATTCTTTAAATACATCTTCCAGTTTTTGTTCTTCTTTATTCAATGTAAGTACCGCCATTCCTTTCTTTACAGCAAACTGGAAAATATCAGTACGAATATCCTTATCAGTATTTGCTTCAATATGCCATACATTTCCTTTGCTGTTTTTAGCATCTACCACACCGGTAATTGTTTTTAAATCGGCTAAATATGTTTGTTTATCAAACTCTACAGTTATTACCTGTTTATTCTGCGATTGATAATTTTGTAATACCGATGTAATATCATTGGCAACTATTTTTCCATTATTCACAATAATAACTCTGTCGCAAATAGCTTCTACTTCCTGCATAATGTGGGTAGAAAGCATTACTGTTTTTTGTTTACCAATCTCTTTAATTAAATGCCTTATTTCCGTCAATTGATTAGGATCAAGTCCAGTAGTAGGTTCATCCAGTATCAATACTTTAGGATCATGAATCAATGCCTGAGCAAGCCCTACACGTTGACGATAACCTTTTGATAACGCGCCAATCTTTTTCTTTTGTTCCACCTGCAAACCGGTCATCTCAATCATCTCGGCTATGCGTTGTTTTACATTTTTAAGATGATGTAATCCTGCAATAAATTCAAGATATTCTTTGATATACATTTCCGTATACAGCGGATTATGTTCAGGAAGATAACCTACATTTTTACGAACCTCAAGGCTTTGCTCCGAAATATCATAACCGCAAACAGAAGCTGTGCCGGAACTTTGAGGAATAAAACAGGTAAGAATTTTCATCATCGTAGATTTTCCTGCTCCATTAGGACCAAGAAAACCAACTATTTCACCGGAATTAACTTCAAACGAGACATCATCCAATGCTCGTTGTTCACCGTAAAGTTTCGTAATATTATTTACTTTTATTGACACTTTATTTAATTTGTAAATTCGTATTCATTTGTAATTCGTACACACAAAGCTAATTGTTTTTGATTAACAGATAATTCAAAATATGTTAAACGGTAAAATATGAGTAAGAATAAATTTTTCATTCCGAACAAAAGTAAATAAATAAGGCAGAGAAAAATCTTTAAAAAGTTTTTGCACCAATACTATCAATATATATTCTTTTTAATTAATAAAAAAAATTTGTTGTTGTTGTTGGTCTGTTGGTAAGGTGTAAAAAATTACAAGAAAAAGTTTGGAATATTTGATTATCATATTTTATGAACAGCTATTAACAAGTTATCATTTTATAACATACTGAAAAATAGCATTAATCAACGGTTATAAACAATGTGTTTGTAAAGTTATCATTCCTTAAATACACAGCAAAAGACAATAAAAATTTGTTATTAACCTGTTGATAGTTTCTTTTATAAAAGCATAAGTTTTTCTTTGCGGAATCAAATATTATTACACACAACCAAACAATTGAACAAAGCAAGAAGAAAGTTTAAAATCTTAATAACAATTTTAAATTTTATGAACAAAAATTATGTTCATAAAATAAAAAACAAGAGGCTAATTATCAGTGTTTTATTTTTCACTTTTACAAACGCGTTGAAAACCTTAAAAAGTTGTTAATAACGTCATAAAATATTAAGTACTAAATAAAAAGTAAAACACAAACAAGATGAAAATAGCAATAGGAGCCGACCACGCAGGATTTAAAATGAAAGAATTTTTAAAATCTTATCTGCAAAGCAAAGGATTTGAAATAAAGGATTTCGGTTGTTATTCCGAGGAACGTGCCGATTATCCGGACTATGGTCATCCGGTTGCACTGGCAGTTGAAAACAAAGAGTTTGATTTCGGGTTATTAATGTGCGGCAGCGGAAACGGAATAAATATGACGGCCAATAAACATAAAGGAATTCGTTCGGCATTATGTTGGAACGCAGAGATAGCATCACTTGCTCGTCAGCACAATGACGCAAATATATTAACGCTTCCAACTCGTTTTATTTCGGAAGAAGAAGCTATTAAGTGTGTGGATGTTTTTTTCTCAACAGCATTTGAAGGCGGAAGACATGCAGATAGAGTGAAGAAGATTTAGTGGCTACGGATAACTAAGCATACGAATTGGCGAATAGATGTGTATTAGAAAATATATAATTTGATAAAATACATTCTTTCAATTTTAGTAGTAATTGTTTCATTTCTTTTTGTTCAGGAAAAAGATAATGTGGCAATGCAATATGCCAGTTATGTTACTGCAGCGGGCATGAGTAAGAATCTGCACGTACTTGCTTCAGATGAATACGAAGGCAGGGAAACCGGAAAGAAAGGACAAAAAATGGCGGCAGAATATATTTCCAATCAATTTAAAGCAGATGGAATTCCGCCATATAAAGAAAATACTTATTATCAGGAATTTCCTTTGAGTGTTATTAAATCAATGCCTGCAGAGATTTCAATCAACGGAAAACAATTTATTGCAAATAAGGATTTTTATAATTATCCCGGACTATCAGAACAAGTAATAACAACAAAGTCTGTTTTGTTTTTAGGATATGGAATAGATGATGAAAAATACAGCGATTATAAAGGCGCAGATGTAAAAGATAAAGTAGTAATGATTTTGTCGGGTGAGCCATTCAGGAAAGATTCGACATCTTTTATCACCGCAAAAAAAGATAAAACAAAATGGTCGTATTATAAAACAAAACCCGATAAAGCGAAAGAGAAAGGCGTTTCAGCATTATTAATTGTGGTTGATAATGTTGAGAAAGATTTAACAGATAACAAACATCGATTGGAATCGGAATCAATGAAACTGGAAGGAAACAAAATAGAAATGCCTGTTATATATATTTCCAAGGAAATGGCTAATACCATTTTGAAAAAGAAAAAGATTGAATCATTAAAAGAAAAAATACTTGCAAGCGGAAAACCATTGAATCTAGTGGCAAAAACGAAAATAGAAATCAGTATAAAATCGAAGATAGAGAAAGTAAACTCTGAAAATGTATTAGGTTATATTGAAGGAGTAGATTTAAAAAACGAACTTATAATTGTTACTGCTCATTATGATCATTTAGGGAAAAATGGAGATGTGGTTTTTAATGGAGCTGATGATGATGGCTCGGGAACTGTAGGTGTAATGGAACTTGCACAGGCTTTTGCAAAAGCTAAAAAGGATGGTCATGGACCAAGGAGAAGTATGTTATTTATGACTGTGGCAGGCGAAGAAAAAGGTTTGCTGGGCTCATCGTATTATGTGCAGCACCCTGAATTCCCTATAAAGAATACTGTTTGCGACTTGAATATAGATATGATTGGTCGTCAGGATGAAAAACATAAAGACAACCCGAATTATATTTATGTGATAGGTGATGATAAATTAAGCTCGCAACTGCATACCATCAGCGAAAGCGCAAATAAATTATATGAAAACCTTGAACTGGATTATACTTATAATGACGTAAATGATAAAAATCGTTTTTATTATCGCTCAGATCATTATAACTTTGCGAAGAATGGAATACCGATTATATTTTATTTTAATGGCGTACACGAAGATTATCATAAGGCAACAGATAAAGTAGAAAAGATTAATTTTGATAAAATGGAAAAGATTACACGACTTGTTTTTTATACTGCCTGGGAACTGGCGAATAGAAACGAGCGGATTGTGATTGACTCGGATAAAAAATAATTAGGGATGAAAGAAGCAGATTTATTTTTAGAAGCATCGGAAAAGAAGGGGTTTGATGTGGCGCATCGTAAAACGCTTCGTTATAATATTGCTCAATACGATAAAAAAGTAATAGAAGGAAAAGAGCAGTTCTGTGATTTGGAACTTGCCAAAACACGTGCTGCTGCTATCAAACAGAAATCAATTGATAATCTTGAGAAATACTTAATTGAGTTTGAAGCTAATTTTATTAAACGTGGTGGAAAGGTAATTTGGGCTCAGGATGGGGAAGAGGCGATGAAGGAGGCGCTTCAGATAATGAAAAAGGCAAATGCAAAATCGGTGGTAAAAGCAAAATCAATGGCTACTGAAGAAGTGCATTTTAATAATGAGCTGGAAAAAAACGGAATAGAAAGTATTGAAACGGATTTAGGTGAATACATTGTGCAGCTTCGGAAAGAAGCGCCTTATCACATTGTAACTCCGGCAATGCATCTTTCTAAAGAAGAGGTTTCTAAAACATTTAATGAGAAAAAGGGAACACCAATAGATTATTCACCGGAACAAATTACCAATTTTGTTCGAGAGGAATTGCGCAGCAGGTACAGCAAAGCAGAGGTTGGGGTAAGTGGAGGAAACTTTTTGATTGCTGATATCGGTGCAGTAGCAGTTACTGAAAACGAAGGCAATGGATTGATGTCGATGGCATTTCCTAAGATTCAAATTGCGATTGTAGGGATCGAAAAAATGTTGCCGACGCTGGCTGATTTGGACTTATTCTGGCCTTTGTTGGCTACTTATGGCACCGGTCAACAGATTACGGCTTACAACACAATATATACCGGACCGAAACAAACTGGAGAAATAGACGGACCTGAAGAAATGTATGTGATATTGCTTGATAATGGTCGTTCTACATTATTGGAAGAGCCGGAACAAAGACGTGCTTTATCCTGTATTCGTTGCGGAGCGTGCTCAAATGCCTGTCCTGTTTATAAAACGATTGGCGGACATGCTTACGGAACAACTTATGGAGGGCCGATTGGAAGTATTATTACACCTCATTTTAAAGGAATGGAAGAGTTCAAACATTTGAGTTTTGCTTCTACTTTATGCGGCGAATGCAAAGGTGTTTGTCCCGTAAAGATTGATATTCCGAAGCTATTATTGCTGAATAGAAAACAATCAGTAGAAAAAGGATTGTCCTCAAAAGCGGAAAATTGGGTTTGGTTTTTCTGGAAAGGAGCAATGCTGAAACGCAGTAAAATGGATAAAGGCGGAGCGAAGGTGAAGAACTTTATGTTGAAACAATTTTTCAAGAAGAATTGGGGAGAAAGAAGGGAATTGCCTACTGTGGCTGCTAAATCGTTTAATCAGATTTGGAGGGAACGAAAAGGGATAAAGTAACCAGACCTCACCCCTTTATCCCCTCTCCTTGAAAAAGGAGAGGGGGCAATAGGTGACGGACAGTATAAAATATAATACTTCATATTTAGCACTTCACATCCAGGCTCCCCTCTCCTTGAAAAAAGGAGAGGGGCTGGGGGAGAGGTCTCTACAAGAAAATGATACGCTTTAATATACAAGACATAAAATTTACTTTGAAGAATAAAACTGCAATTAAGCAGTGGATTACTTCTGTTGTCATTAAGAAGAAAAGAAAGGTGGGAGAGTTAAATTTTGTGTTTTGTTCGGATGAGTTTCTTCTTGGAATGAATAAACAGTATTTGAATCACAATAAATATACTGATATAATTACGTTTGATTATTCGAAAGAAGATAAAACGCTGCCGATTGCGGGTGACATATATATAAGTGTGGATAGGGTGCGCGATAATGCTGCGAAATTTAATGTTGCTTTTGAGGATGAATTACACAGGGTAATTATACACGGAACGTTGCATTTGCTTGGCTTTGGAGATAAAACGAAGGCTGCAAAAGAAGAAATGAGGAAGCAGGAGGATGCGGCTTTAAGGAGTTTGAAAACTGAATAACGCACTCCCCGATCAGCCCAACGCACTCCTCGTTCAACCCAACCGACTCCCAAAACAACCCACGCGCTCCTCGTTCAACCCAATTGACTCCCAAAACAAACCGACGAGCTTTGCGTTCACACCAACGCACTTCAAAAACAACCCAACGCACTCCCCGTTCAACCCAACGAGCTTTGGGTTCAAATCAACGAGTTCCCTGTTCAAATCAACGCGCTCTGCGTTCGAGCCAACAAATCTCTTGGATAATAAATATTAACAGGAAAAGATAGCGACTCTTCAATACAAAATCACATTATCAATCAATCTTACCGTTTTAAGTTTTACGGCGATGCAGGCAACAGCAGATTTTGAATTATTAAAATCGGTGATGGATTGTAAAGTTTCGGAATCCACAATATCAAAATACTCCAAATGAATTAATGATTCCTTTTCGTAGTAATTAGTAACTACTTCTTTTAATTGATTTATAGGGTGGGTTTTGTAAATTTCCTTTATAAAAAACAGAAGTTTTGATATGGAAGGAACTTCTTTTCGTTCTTCATCAGAAAGCCTTCTATTGCGCGAACTCATTGCCAAACCATCCTCTTCGCGCACAATTGGACAGGCGATAATTTCAATCGGCATTTCCAATTGTTTCACCATACTCTTAATAATAGATAGTTGCTGGAAATCTTTTTGTCCGAAGAAAGCTTTATTGGGATTAACAATCCTGAATAACTTGCTTACCACTTGAGCTACCCCATTAAAATGACCCGGACGGTGCGCACCTTCCATCACTTTATCCAATAAACCAAAATCAACAGTTTTGCCTTGTGTCCAGGAGAAGTCTTCTTTATGATTTCTTTTGGCATTTAATTCTTCTTCAGAATATATTTCATTTACTTCTGGGGCAAAAAGAATATCGCAATCGGCTTTTTCGAGCAAAGCGATATCGGCATCCATTGTTCGAGGATATTTATCTAAATCTGCAAGGTCGTTAAATTGAGTAGGATTGACAAAAATGCTGCTGACAACGATATCGCATTGAGCTTTGGCAATAGAAATCAAGGAAATATGTCCCATGTGAAGAGCTCCCATAGTTGGAGCAAAACCAATGGTTTTTTGCTGTTTTTGTAAATCGGTGAGGTGATTTTCAAGTGATTTTACCGAATTAAAAATAATCATCAGGTATATTAGTTGAGAAAAGTGAGCAAAATCAATGTTAAGAAAGCAGACTTTCCGATAAAAGTCGGCAAATCTAATATTAATACTTTGAAATATCGAAAAAAATTACTTACTTTTGCATACTTTTTATTAACCTAATATTAAATTGAACGTCATGAAGAAAAAAGAGAAAGCTAGAGTTCTATTTGTTTCACAAGAAATTACACCTTATTTAGACGAGTCGCCAATGAGTTCAATAGGCAGACACTTGCCGCAGGGAATACAAGAAAGAGGACGAGAAATTCGAACTTTTATGCCGAGATTTGGAATTATTAATGAAAGACGAAATCAATTACACGAAGTTATCCGTTTATCAGGAATGAATCTTATTATTGAAGGGAATGACCATCCGTTGATTATTAAAGTTGCTTCAATTCAGTCAGCCAGAATGCAGGTTTATTTTATTGACAATCAGGAATACTTTGAACGTAAATATGCTTTAACAGATAAAAAAGGCGAACATTATTCTGATAATGATGAACGTGCAATATTTTTCTGCAGAGGTGTTATCGAAACTGTAAAAAAACTGGGATGGGCACCACATGTAGTTCACTTGCAAGGCTGGATGACAAGTTTGATAGCGATGTATTTAAAAAAATCTTTTAAAGACAATCCTTTATTTGTTGACACTAAAATAGTTTATTCAGTATATGATGATGAATTTAAAAATCCTTTGCACAAAGATTTTTCAAGGAAGTTAATGCACGAAGGAATTGAGAAATCTGACTTGGAGTATTATAAAAATCCAACGTATGTTAATATCCAAAAACAAGCAATTGATTTGGCAGATGGTATTATTAAAGGTTCGGCAAAATTACATCCTGATATTGAGAAACATATTAAGAAATCGGGTAAACTGGTATTGGAGCATATAAGCGGCGATGATTATGTGGATGCATATTCCGAATTTTATGATGCTGTGATGGAACAGGAAGTGGTGGAATTGGTTGACTAAAAAACTTTATGATTTTGAATAATAGAAGAAGTGCCAAAACTTTGCTCTTTAATACAGGAGCAAAGTTTTTTTTATTGCTATTGGTTAGCAGTTTAATAATATCAATATCGTCTTGTGATAAATCGAGTTCGGTAGGATTGAATGTTCAACCTAAAAACGACATATTAAATGTTGGATACCAGGATACAATTACCTTAGCTACAAGAACAGTTAAGGAAGATTCGCTTCGTACCGACCAGGGATTAATTTCAAGCGGACTATCATTGATAGGGAAATACAACGATCCTATATTTGGAATGACAACAGCTTCTTTATATGCTCAGGTTCAATTTAACAGTAATATTTATCCAACATCTTTTGGAACCAGCCCGATTTGTGATTCCATAGTAATGGCATTGCAATATACAGGAACTTATTATGGTGAAAATAATGGAAGAACAGCTCCGAAAAAACAAACCATAAATGTATACCAGTTACTTGATAATATTTCGACGTCAGTATCTTACTACTCTGATACTACTCTTCATAAGATATTAGGAGAGGATATGGTAAACGGATATACTTTTACTCCTGAAATTCCTGATAGTACTTATGCGGAAGGATCACCAACGTATCCATACAATAAAGTATACAGACAAGTGCGCATACCGCTTAAAAGGAGTTTTGGCCAGACAATTATTAATGACAGGTTAACCAATTTAGAAGTCGATAATGCTGTATTTGATGGAATTTTCAAAGGTATTTATATTACAGCAGAAAATACTCCCGGGTTAGGAGTGGGTGAAGGAAGAATAATTGCATATTCATTGCCAAGTTCCAATGTAAGACTTTACTATACATATTTAGGATTAAATTTGGCAGGAACAGCTGATTCAATCAGACATA
This sequence comes from uncultured Bacteroidota bacterium, assembly GCA_903870175.1. Classification (GTDB taxonomy): domain Bacteria; phylum Bacteroidota; class Bacteroidia; order 2-12-FULL-35-15; family 2-12-FULL-35-15; genus 2-12-FULL-35-15. The sequence continues at coordinate 9,197 of CAIQBY010000417.1, read as the reverse complement.
CTTATTATGACTTAAAACTAAATATAGGTGGATTATTTTCTCATTTTACAACAGCATCAAAATCCGCATTATCAAATGCTGCAGATCTTAATACTCAAATAGCAGATACCAATAGAACACATACTTATTCTACAACTTATATTCAATCTTTGGCAGGAGTAAAAACAAAAATTTATACTCCTTATCTTTTGAATCTTGTAAAAAATGGACCGATAGCAATTAATAAAGCTGAACTTGTTGTTAAAGTAGTTTCTTCTACTGCTAAATATAATGGAAGTTCATATACTCCGCCAGCTACACTATATATGTTCGGAATAAATAATGATGGCACAAGTTATGTTATTCCCGATTTAATATCCTCTCCTTATTATTATTATGGCGGGTTTAATGCCGGAGATTATCAATATACTTTAAATATCACAAGATATATTCAACAGGTATTGGATAAAAAGCTTGCAAATAATGGGTTGTATCTGTTGGTTCCTCATATTAGTGCAGTTACAACAGCCTCGCGTGTTGCTATTGGCGGTTCGGCTCCCAAAAATCCTGATGGAAGTACTAATGCATACCAAATGAAATTGAATCTTACTTATACTAAATTACATTAACAGATGTGTGGGATAGTTGCATATATAGGAAATAAACAGGCATACCCTATTTTGATTAAAGGGTTGCAGCGGCTTGAATACAGAGGATACGACAGTGCAGGAGTTGCTTTGATTGATACTAATTCGCTTAACGTTTATAAATGCAAAGGTAAGGTTGGCGATTTGGTGAAATTTATTGATGGTGCTGATACAAAAGGAACTATTGGTATCGGTCATACTCGATGGGCAACTCACGGAGTGCCTAATGATGTAAATGCGCATCCGCAATATTCGGCATCCAAAAATATGGTGATGATTCATAATGGAATCATTGAAAATTATGCTCCTCTGAAAGCAGAATTAAAGAATCGCGGTCATGTTTTTTTGAGTGATACGGATACCGAAGTTCTTATTCATTTAATAGAAGATATTCAGCAAAAAGAAAATTTAAAATTGGGTGAAGCCGTTCGGATTGCGCTTAATCAGGTGGTTGGAGCGTATTCTATTGTTATTCTTTCGAAAGAAAACCCTGACGAATTAGTTGCCGCAAAGAAAGGAAGTCCGATGGTTATCGGGATTGGTGAAGACGAATTTTTTATTGCATCTGATGCTACTCCAATTGTGGAATATACCAAAAACGTGGTGTATATGGAGGATGAAGAGATTGCATATATCGAGCGCGGTAAGGAATTAAAGATAAAAACAATTAAGAATAAAGTAAAAACTCCTTATGTTCAGGAGTTGGAGATGCACCTGGAAGCATTGGAAAAAGGCGGTTACGACCACTTTATGTTAAAGGAAATATACGAACAGCCACGTTCCATCAAAGACAGTATGCGAGGCAGACTGAGTGCGGCAGAAGGAATTGTAAATCTTGGTGGGATTACCGAATACGAACAAAAGTTTATTAATGCAAAACGTATCATTTTTATTGCATGCGGCACTTCTTGGCATGCAGGATTGGTAGGCGAATATTTATTTGAAGACTTGGCAAGAATCCCTGTTGAGGTGGAATATGCATCCGAATTCAGATACCGGAATCCGATAGTATATGAAGATGATGTGGTGATAGCAATCTCTCAATCGGGAGAAACTGCGGATACATTGGCGGCTATTGAACTTGCTAAATCAAAGGGTGCAACTATTATTGGAATTTGTAATGTTGTCGGTTCTTCCATCGCGCGAGCCACTCATGCCGGCTCCTACACACATGCCGGACCCGAAATTGGTGTGGCTTCCACCAAAGCATTTACGGCTCAGGTAACTGTGCTTACTTTGATGGCATTGCGTATTGCTTATCGCAAAGGAACTATTTCTTCTTCCCGTTTTCACGAATTATTAAACGAACTGGAAGCTATTCCTGAAAAAGTAGAAAGAGTTTTGTTGAAGAATGATAAGATAAAATTTATTGCAGATATATATAAGAACTCAACTAATGCATTATATCTAGGTCGTGGATACACGTTTCCGGTTGCTTTGGAAGGCGCATTGAAATTGAAAGAAATATCTTACATACATGCAGAAGGATATCCTGCTGCAGAAATGAAACATGGTCCGATAGCGCTTATTGACGAGGAAATGCCAGTATTTGTAATTGCCACAAAAGGCGCTTCTTACGAAAAGGTAGTAAGCAATATTCAGGAAGTGAAGGCTCGAAAAGGAAAAATAATTGCTATTGTTACCGAAGGCGACAAACAAGTTACCGAGATGGCAGATTATACTATTCAAATTCCCGAAACGGATGAAATACTTGTTCCGCTGATTTCGGTGGTTCCGCTTCAATTATTATCTTATCATATTGCCGTAATGCGCGGCTGTAATGTTGATCAGCCAAGAAATCTGGCGAAATCAGTTACTGTGGAATAGGAAACAACCCGTTTTATAAAGAAAAGCCCCGATTATTAGGGCTTTTTTTGTATCCAAAAAGGAAGAAAAGAACTCTTAAAGGGCAAAAACCTTCGTCTTTGAACAATATTGGTTCTTATTCAAATAATATTGGTTCTTGTTCAAACAATATCGGTTCTTATTCAAACAATATCGGTTCTTATTTAAACAATATCGGTTCTTATTCAAACAATATCGGTTCTCATTCAAACAAGAACCAATCTTATTGAAATAAGGAGGAAAGAGCGTAAAAAATATGTTTTGGAGCTTAAATCGGAGTTAAAGAATCGAAACTAGAATTGCTATACCTTAGAATTAAGGAGATTTTTGTTGATATTATTCTAAAAACTATCACCGGCACCGCCGCCGCCAAAATCTCCGCCACCAAAACTATTAGGGTCATTTTGATGTTGACTGGTTACCTGCGCCGAAAAACTTTGGGCAATAATTAATGCTTCCGCATTTTTTTTCAGGAAATTATCTTCATTCATATCTTCCTTAAATGTGATGCCATGTTTGTCCGTTTTCAAATATCTTATGGAGAAATAAGCAATAAGTATCATTATAATTCCGGCACCTGTCAATGTTATTTCGGGATGATGCAGACTGAAATAATATTTGAATGTAAGTGCTGATGCAGTGATGAGCAACAGGCTAATCAATAAAATCGTTTTATTTTTTGTTTTCAAAGCATAATAAGCATACAGGAGAGGCACTGTGGCTGTTAGAAAATAAAACAGAAAAGCAAGCGGAATCTCCTGTCCGTCTTCTAGTTTCATATCGAAAAAAGCAATGCTGCTTTCGCGAATTACAAAGTAATTACCGGCAAGATAAAATAGTATTAATGCCACTGCTTCGCAAACGGAAAGGCAATGTTTCCATAAGAAATAAGCATCATTTTGTTTTTGTTTTCGGGCAATAAGATAGATAGGAACGGAAAATAACATCAATGCAAATGGCATTATCAGCTTCGCAACAGTACCGATATTTAATAATGAATAAAAGAAAATAGCATACAGACAAAGTATGGCAGCCAGCGTTACAAGCGTGTCCACATAACGGAGTGCAGCCATCACCACAAATGGTAAAAAGATAATTAGCGTCAGTAAGATTCTATTATCAGTATAATTATCAACCCAAATGGATATGCCGCTAAACAAAAAGGAGAGCGCTGAATACAGCAGTGCATCATCTATTCCGGAGTTATATAGCTTGTTGTTTTTGATGAATATTTCCAAACAAACAAAGCTGCCAATGGCAAATAAAAAGCAGGTAAATGTTGCAAATCCGTTATTCAGAGAATGATCGATAGTATAAGCAAACAGGCAATAGAAGCCAAGTGCAGCAGAGATGAGTACACCGGTAAAAATAAAAAGTCCAATCTTGATAAATAAGTTCGGCTTATAAAATGGAGCATCATATTTATTTAAAATAGTTGCCATTTGTTCGCCTGAAATCAATTGGTGACTGAACCATTGTTTCGCCTTTTTTACGATGGCAATATTACGCAGATAGGTAGTATTATATGCTATCATTTTTTAATGCCTAATATGCGTTTATAGAAAATAAAAAACAAAATAACTCCTGCGCAGGACGCCGCTACATAAAAGAAACCAAGCATTAAACTTGCTTCGTTGGCTGCATGTATTATCAGGTTAAAGAAACAGTATGTCAAGCCGATATAACCATAAATGACAGATAATAAAAGGAATAAAAACGATTGATTTGCGATGGCATATTTGATGTAATAAAAACAAATAAGCGTAATAAAAAGAAAGCTTATAAACTTTAAATCGAACGTAAATAACGCAGCCAGAGCACCTACAAATAATATGTTTGCAGCAAAATTATTATAACTGAAATCGAAATGTTTTTTAATGTTTCTTTTATAAGAAACCTTTGAGAAGGCAACTAAAGTAATACCTATACTGATGGCAGTAAAAATAATAGTAAGGCTCGAGAAGTCATTGTCGTTAAGCAATTGAAGAGGTGTAACTGTTACACCAGCCCAAGCGGCAAGCCCCGTAATTGCCAGTGATAATATTCCTTTATGGTCGAAAAGATAAGCGCAGACAAAAAATAAAACAGTTGGTATAAGTGTTGCAAAGCCATAATGATTGCCGAACGGCGAATACTGATATTGCAAATACCCTATGAATATAGCGAACAGCATACATCCAAGCAAAATAATATAATCGAAAAGAGGGGAAGGAAATGTTACTGGCTCATTACTGTAGGGCAACCGATTTTTATACGCATAATAAAAGCAGCCTCCGCAACTCAATAAAATCAATGCTAATATAGTTTGATGCCCGATAGTATCAATGTTCAGATAAATTAAAATACCGATACCGGAAGTAAGAAGCAGGATTCCTAAGTAGAGAATTGTTTTGAGTTCCCAATGAACAGACATTGGTTTTGATTTCTCAAACTCAGCAATAGCAGTCAATTGCTCGGCATTTATTATTTCTTCTTTATGTAATAGATTGCTTTCCAACATTTATTTGATGAGATAAATGTAGGCAATATTTGATTTGAAAGTTTGAAAATGTATTCGCACTCAAAATCAAAACTTGGTAAAATCCCTGTCTCTATCTCTCTTCGGAATGGAAATTTTCAATGGATTGGCAGAATTTATCTTATTCTCTTTACGGTTTCTGTAAATATCAATAGCCATATAAATCGCTTTGCGGAAAGATTCTTCTGATGCTTTATTTTTACCTGCAATATCGTAAGCGGTGCCGTGGTCGGGCGAAGTACGCACTACAGGCAAGCCTGCAGTAAAGTTTACACCATTATTAAACGCAATGGTTTTAAACGGAACCAAGCCCTGGTCGTGATACATGGCAAGTACTGCATCAAATTGTTCATACGTTTTATTACCAAAAAATCCATCAGCAGGATAAGGACCATAAGCTAATATTCCTTCTTCTTTTGCTTTATTAATGGCCGGAATAATTATGTTTTTTTCTTCGTTTCCAATTACTCCATTGTCCCCTGCATGAGGATTCAAGCCTAATACAGCTATTTTAGGTTTAGTGATATTAAAATCATTTACCAGTGAATTATACAAAGCTTTTAGTTTGGCATTTATTTTTTCGGGAGTTAAAGCAGCAGCGACTTGTGTTACAGGTATATGCCCGGTAGCCACAGCCACGCGCAAATTATCACTTACCAGAAACATTAAACTTTTACCATCACCGAATTTACTTTCCAAGTATTCGGTATGTCCGGGGAAATTAAAATCGGGCGATTGAATGTTTTCTTTATTGATAGGCGCTGTAACCAGCACATTTACTTTCCCTTGCGCAAGCGCATAAGCAGCAGCTTCCAGAGATTTCAACGCATACTTTCCGCCGGCTTCTGTCTGTTTTCCCAATTCAATATTCACGTCTTCTTCATAAACATTTATGATGTTCGCGCGTTTATGATTTGCTTCACTTGGTTCTTTTATCTGATTAAAACTAAAATCTTCGATACCTAACGCTTTGCGATGGAAAGAAGCGGTTTTATTGGAACCAAAGACAATAGGAGTGCATAAATCAAATATAGTAGGATCGAGCAGCGACTTAATAATAACCTCTAAACCAATCCCATTAATGTCGCCCTGCGAAATTCCAACGATTATTTTTTCTTCTGACATAAATTTATTTTATCCGTTTTATTATTTGGTAGCATATCTGATGTCCTTTAATGCGTGGCGTAAAATTATCGGCTCAGCATATTTTTTTATTACCAAATCAACTTTTGTATGTAATGATTGTTCCAATAATGATTTCAATTCTTCCCGCTTCTGGTATTCAATATTTTCATCCAATAATAAATCAATATCATTATATTTTTCGCCTCGAACAAATGAACCAAAAATACCAATACGAGATAATCCAAAACGGTTGAAAATATCGTTTTGTCTTAAAAATTCCTGTAAGCTATTAAAGTCATTTACTTCCATCGGGTATAGTTTGTATCTCGCAAGTAAATAATTATATATACTTTTGAGGTGGTAAAAGTAGTAAATGATTTCTGATTACTGATGAATAGATTTCATGCAACAACTAATAAACCAATAAACAAATGACGAATGAACTATTAAAAAGGGCTCTCAACTTTGAGTTTTTATCGCAGGAAGAAGGGGTGTATTTATTCAAGAATGCGCCTACGGCAGAGTTAATGTTTGTAGCAAATGAATTGAGAAAGATTCAAAAACCTGATGGAAAAGTTACCTGGCAGATTGACCGCAACATGAATACTACCAACGTTTGTATTGCCAATTGCAAGTTCTGTAATTTTTATCGCGTACCCGGACATGTAGATGCTTATATCACCGATATGGAGACGTATAAAGTAAAGATTGAAGAAACATTGCGCCTTGGCGGCGACCAGCTTTTGCTGCAAGGCGGGCATCATCCCGATTTAGGATTGAAGTTTTATGTTGATTTATTCAAGGAACTTAAACGGCTCTATCCTGATTTACGCCTTCATACACTGGGACCTCCTGAAGTTGCACATATTACGAAGTTGGAGAAATCAACGCATACCGAAGTGCTGAAAGCGTTGAAAGCAGCCGGAATGGACAGTATGCCCGGTGCAGGTGCCGAAATATTAAACGACAGAGTCCGCCGGTTAATATCAAAAGGAAAATGCGGCGGCAGAGAATGGCTCGATGTAATGCGTGCTGCACATCAGCTAAACATCACTACTTCAGCCACAATGATGTTCGGACATATTGAAACTATTGAAGAACGATTCGAACATCTTGTTTGGATAAGAGAAGTGCAAAGCGAAAAACCGAAAGACGCTAACGGCTTCCTTGCCTTTATTCCATGGCCCTTTCAGGATGACGGCACTTTATTAAGACGACATAAAGGAATTAAAAACAACGTAACTGGCGACGAATATATAAGAATGATTGCGATGAGCCGTATCATGTTGCCCAACATTAAAAACATACAGGCAAGCTGGCTAACGGTGGGCAAAGAGATTGCAAAGATTTGCCTTCATGCCGGAGCCAATGATTTTGGAAGTATAATGATTGAAGAAAATGTGGTTTCTGCCGCAGGCGCACCTCATCGTTTTACTGCGAAAGGAATTCAGGAAGCTATTAAAGATGCCGGTTTCGAGCCGCAATTACGTACCCAGAAATATGAGTTCAGGGAAATGCCGGAAGGAATGGTGGAGCAGGTGATTAATTATTAGTTGTTAGTCTTTCTTCAAAATTCCTTTGTCATACATATATTTTTCACAGTCTTCTGCGAATTCCCTATCTGCTTTCCATGAATCTGAAGTTCTTTCCTTGTCGCTGCCAATGTTAGACCAAAAATCATCTCGAGTATTTGGATTCAAAAATACAAAATAAAAAAGCCAATGAAATAAATGCATTGCATTCTCCTTATCAACAGAATCAATTTTTGTATATGAAACAATTTCCGCAAGGAAAGCAAGGTATCGTAACCTATCCACTTTATCAAATTCTTTTAATTTTATTTCAGCTTCTTCTTCTTTTTCCTTCTCATCTTTTGCATTAGAAAGGGTGTTTAAAGCAGTGAAAAGTTCAAAAAAAGAATTTTCTTCTTTCTTATCATAAAACTTTCTCCAAAGAGATGATAAATTAGCAATTCTTGTAAATTTAGAATTTTTCATATACTGTAAAAGGGCAAGTACAGCAAGAACTATAGATATAACTATAGTAATTATAGGAATAATGTTGTTAGTGTTCGAATGAATACAATCCATGATAATTAAATTTTCACAAAGGTAAGCAAATCCATGACTTCTTTTAAATGACTTTTATCAAATCAAAGATAGTTCTTTTTAAATACCTCTTAAAAAACCCCAAACCAAAATACAACCTTAAATGAGTTAAATTCTTACTTCGGAGAATGGTTTTACGAAGACGCTAAACCATTCTGCGAAGACGCTAAACAGTTTTGCGAAGACGCTAACCAGTTTTACGAAGACGCTAACCATTTTAACGAAGACGTTATTTGAAATAGAGAAGACGTTATTCTGGATAGAGAAGACGTAGGGCAGGAATTTGTCTGTCCTGAAAGGGAGAAAACAGGCATTAAAAAGCCCCGTACTCTAGTAAATATGGGGCTTTTGCTATTTATTATATGAATTTGATAATAAACCAAATGCAATTGAATGTGAAATAAGGTTAATTGAAGAACTAAAACCAAATTATAACATACACCAAGGCGGCACAGGCGGTCCAATGTATGGAACAATGAATGGTATGTATGGTAAAAAACATACTGATGAATGGTTAAAAAACAAAAGTCAAAGTATGTTGGGTGAAAATAATCCTATGTTTAAGAAAACTCATACCAATGAGGTTAAAAAAGTTTTAAGTGAAAAAAAGATGGGTCACACGCCATGGAATAAAAACCGAAAAGGTGTATATTCTAAAGAAACAATTGAAAAATGGAAAAAGCCCAAGACCGAAGAACATAAAAATAAATTAAAAAAACGGTATACTTTTGTTTCACCAATTGGAGAAAAAGTTTCTGTTTTTGGATTAACTGATTTTTGTGAAAAAAATAATTTAAATAAAGGTGCTATGTCTGAAGTTTGGAGCGGCAAAAGAAATGTTTATAAAGGATGGACAAAATGAGTGATTTGATTACATTTAATACAGAAGATGCCTTAAAACCAACTGGATTAATTCCACAACAGGTACCTATTTTTGATTTGGTATCAGAAGAACATTCAATCCTAAGAGAAGTA
>CAIQBY010000416.1 GCA_903870175.1 uncultured Bacteroidota bacterium | reverse complement strand
CACTGACCATTCCGGTGGAAAGCATACCGATAATCAATGCTGTAATACCACATCCTGAAAATATTAATAGTTGCCTAGCAGGATTTCCTTTACTTAAAATGTTTGCAAAAATTAAAACAATTATTACAAATACATACACATAAAAAGGTGTTAAATCATGGTTTGCTATTTTGTTTACTACAAGAAAAACACCAAAAGCAATGTATGGCATCAGGAAATTAAGTATTGTTTTTATTCCACCTTTCAAATCAAAAGCTCCTACTGATGCTGTCCAACGACCAATCATAAGACTTGCCCAAAACAAAGAAACGAAAGGCGCTACCTGATCTGTATTTGTATTTGCATGTTGTTTCATGAACTCCGGCAGATTGCTTGCTGTGCTTACTTCAACGCCTACGTAAACAAAAATACCAATCATTCCGAGCAACAATTGCGGATATTTCAAAGCGCTTTTTCTTTCGGCCGCTACAGGTATTTCTGATTTATCATCATCGTTTACTGAATGTATTTTATTGGGAATGGATGAAAACTTAAAGATTATTGCAACAATAATAAACGCAGCCCCAAGTATCAAATAAGGAGTTTTAATACTTTCGATACTTGCAACGGATTTACTACCTGCGGCTATGGTTCCGAAGATGGCAAAGCTTACTAGTATAGGTCCGATAGTTGTCCCAACATTATTTACACCGCCTGCAAGACTCAACCGTTGTGAACCTTTGCGAGGGTCGCCCATAACAATTGCCAATGGATTAGCTGCTGTCTGTTGCAATGAAAAGCCAAGACCTACAATAAATAATCCTGATATCATTAGTGGGAAAGAAGCTGTTTGCGCAGCTGGATAAAAAAGTAAAGTACCGATAGCGGAAATTGTTAATCCCAATGCGATGCCGTTCTTATACCCTATTCTATTGAGTATATCGCCTCCGGATGATTTCGAAATAAAATAATATATGATGGAACCTACAGTATACGCCACATAGAATGCTACCGAAATTAATTGTGCCGCCCATTGTTCAAGGTTCAGCTTCTCTTTAAATACAGGTATTAATATATCATTGCTTGCCGCTACAAATCCCCAGAAAAAGAATACTGATATTAAAGTAAGTAATGCTGATTGCTTTGTTTTATTTAAATTCTCCATAATTATTTATAGGATTAATTCTTCGAAAGTAAGTAAAAACAACTTTCAAATACCATTAAATTATAAAAGTTTTCACCCGATGATTTGGTATAAATTAATTCAATTAAAATTCATACGTTTGTTGGAAATATAAACAATGAAAAAATTACTCTTTATAACATCACTTATTACCCAATTTGCAGTCGCACAAAATGTAATTGTATCCTGTCATTTTAATCTTGCAAGTGCCGATTCGTGCAGCATGCGCATTGACAAATATCACATTAAGGATTTTGATCCTACTTATAAATATGCGCTGAAGGAAAACGAATGTGTGTTCAAACTGACTATTGATAAACCTTGCCTGGCTGAGTTCAGTTACAATAAACAATCAGTAAACTTTTGGCTTGAACCGAATGACGATTTAAAACTTACTGTAGATTATGATTCGCTTTATAAGGCAATAAAAATGACTGGTACAGGAACTATTCACAATGATTTTCTGAAAGTTTTTTATGCTACTTTCAAAAATGATTTTGATAAAGACATTGTTAAACGTAACATGTTAAGCATTGGTATTGATGCTTTCGAGAACAATATATTTAATCAGCGCAAAAAACAACTGGATTATTT
>CAIQBY010000415.1 GCA_903870175.1 uncultured Bacteroidota bacterium | reverse complement strand
TGGTATGAGTAAAAATCCTGTCCACAAAATCCTTTCCCGGAAGATGTATCTGATCTTTTGTAATGGTTTTACATTGGTGGTTCAACAGGCTGTCTGCGCTGTCACCTAAAAGCTGAATTATTTTTTCGCTTGCCATTTTTTTATTAGTTCATTAGTTTATTGGTTCACTTGTTTATTAGTTATTTACCAATAGTTTTTTATTTGGGAGGGCAAAGCTAATAATTTTTATCAATTGGAGATTAAAGAATGGTAAAATTGGAAAATGGCAACAGTTTATTTATTCACTTAATTTTTGCCAAAGTTTTGGATTTTGACTTAAATGAAAAACTGCCAATACAATAATTTTATTTTTATCCACCATATAGAAAACGCCGTAAGGGAAGCGTTTTGTATAAACCGCTCTTACGTTTTTATATTTTAACTGAAAAGCTTCCGGATTTAATTCTATTGTATTCAGGGCTTCTTCAACGGCTTGAAGAAAATCATTTCCTAAATTCCCCCTTTTATGTTCATACCATTCGTATGCTTTGTCAATATGAGTTTCGGCACGTTTGCGAACAACAAGTGTATAACTCATTTTTTATTTTTCACCCTATTCTTCACTTCTTCCCAAGTACTTCCTTCATTAGGGTTTTTAGCGTATGCAGCCATTTCTTCTTCCAGAATATTTATCTGCTCATCACTCAACTGGTAATTACTTTTCGATTCGTTTTCCAAAACAATACTATCCCAAATTGCTTCCACAAGCAATATGCGTTCAGGAACACTTAATTTTAATATTTGCGAAAGTTTTGCTGACATTTTATTTGTTATTATTTACTGCAAAGATACTTTATTTTATGGTCTTTGCAGTAATACTAATTTTTATCAATTGACGATTAAAGAATGGTAAAATTGGGTTTCACACTTTTATTCTCCGTTTTTATTTGGGCGAATCACCTTCCTGCCATCTATCAAGTTCCTCCCTGCTTGGAGCCTGTGCTGAGCTTGTCGAAGCATCCAATCTTTTTATTTTTGAAGAAAAAATAAAAAGGATTTCCACTACAATACGGCGCAGTTGGTATTGTATAGTTCTCCACTAATTTTTCATACCAACGCAAAAAGTCCCGAACCTAATGGTTCGAGACTTTTAAAGCTTATTGTTACTCCTCTAAAGTTAATCTACTACCTTAGTAATACTTGTGTATTTAAGAGAAATGCTATTTTCCTTACCTTCAGGCTTCACCATACACTTTGTTGCATCCGTAAGACCTGTAACAACGCCTTTATATGTTACTCCTAATTCTTTCCATTGAACTTTATCCCCAACCTTATAACCTCTGAAAGTTTCATTACCTGCAATACCCCAAACATCGCCCTCAACGAATAGATAAATATTTTTCTTTCTTTTTACCCCATAAAAATGAGCGTTTTTAAGGAATTCCCCACCTGCTACATTTTTAACAGTTTCGTCTATTGCAACATCAATTGTTGTTGCTTTCGTTTTCTTTAATGCCTTTTTAATCTCTTTTGGGCTTCCCCCTGAATAATTTTTAATAAGAACGTAGTCTGCTTTGCTATCTACATTCCTATCGGAAATCATATTTAATTTCCCTAAATCAACTACTTTAAAACAGCTAGAAAGCATTGTTAAAGAAGTTACCGCTAAAATTGTAATCGTTTTTTTCATTTTTTTCATTTTAAGTAATTTATATTATTTTCGACAAAGATACTTAAAATTATCATATAGCAATGATATTATCAATATGACAATAATATTTTCAGCCACTTTGC
>CAIQBY010000414.1 GCA_903870175.1 uncultured Bacteroidota bacterium | reverse complement strand
TCTCGTAGGGCAATGTCATTAAGTTAAGGAAAAATAATGTCGAATATCGAACATCGAATTATGAATTATGAAGTCAAGTCCGCACACTTCGACATTCGACGTTCAATATTCATAATTCGAAATTCTTTTTAATTCCTTAACTTAATGACATTGCCCTCTGGGACTGCATTACATGCGTATTACCAACTAGCAACTTGAGTTAAATAACTGAAAAGCTTTATCCTGATATTCAAAAATGTAATATCACAACTTATAATTTACTGTCGTTATAATTTATAGCTTTGAATTTTTAATTATAGCTTTTATGAAACCGTCCTCCATATCACAGATACAAAAAGAATTAACAACATTCGACCAGCCGCAATTGATAGATGTATGTATGCGACTGGCTAAATATAAAAAGGAAAATAAAGAGCTCCTCTCCTATCTTCTATTTGAAGCGTATGACGAAAATAAATTTATTGCCAATGTAAAAACAGAGGTGGATGATTTATTCAATCAAATGAATACAAGTACCATGTATTTCACCCGGAAAAGTGTTCGCAAAATAGTGAGATACATTAATAAATTTATTAAATATTCGGGGCTGGGACCAACAGAAATTGAGTTAAGAATTTATTTTTGTCAGCGCTTTAAAAGTTCGGGGATTCCGATTCATAAAAGCGAAACCTTGGTTAACCTATATAATAATCAGGTGGAGAAAATTAAAAAGACGCTGGACAAACTTCATGAAGATTTGCAATTTGATTATCAGAAAGAGGTGGAACAATTGTAAACTATTCCTTCTTCTTTATTTAGTAATTATATGCCACTGACAATCAATAGCAAAACATTAATTATATAATTTAATAATTTAAGTCTTTGGGTTCGCCTGCCAGTTCTCTTCCTTTTAAAATTCGCACTATCCTTTCTTCCGCCATTTTGCCATACGTGTCAATGCTGCCAGACTCTTTCTCAATATGTGGAATATTAAGTTCTCTTTTCATTTTATAATCAGCATACATTTCATCCATATTGGCAGCTAATATTCTGTTTTCATATAATCTGGCACATTTAATAATTGCCTGATGCCATGGTAATCCACCTTCCATTATTGGCGGTTCTTCAGCATTCTTTAGTGTTTCCATCGCAGTGGCAACTTCATCTTCCTGAAAGGTTTTATCTTTATATTCATGCTGCGTCGTCCAGTTCTGGTGCAAGTTGCAGAGATAATCATCTTCGAACATCTCCATGAAAGCAGTATAACTTTCTTCGTTCCCGAATATTAAATCGAGTCCTTTAACATACGGAACTTGAGGCGGGTGAATATCAGGCGGCTGTGTCTGTTTCCAGCTTACATATAAATCAAAATATTTCTGCTCCTTTTCGCCTCTTGTATTGGGCAATAACAATAATGCGCCGGTATTCATTTTTTCATCATATTCAGCATACCAGGCAGGCATATTTTCATACTGTCCTTCTTCTTCAGAATACATTATACTGTTATAATCCTGCATTTGCATTAAAGACCTGTAATTGTCCTTTTCAAAATCATCCTTCAAAATAAATTCTTTCATCACTTCAATTTCCTTACTCGTAATTGCTTCAATGAAAGGACATTCAAAAATTTTATGTTCCCATACAATAAAATCAGATGTGGTTTTTATTTCAGGAATGGTTATTTGTTCGGCACGCCAGAGCAACTGCATATTGAAAAGCTTTTTCTGGAGTATAAAATCCAGTTGTTTGTATGTGGCATCGTGCAGCATTATTTGATTGTAGCCATAGTCAGCATCAAGATACCAGTTATGCCATGACACCAGACTCGATTTATGATTCACATAATCATGAATAAATCCTTTAAGATAAAAGGGTTCGTGTTTGGAATAAAACTCTTTGTATTTAGGATTGGTGAGCAAGTCGGTTTCAAAATCTTCATGCAATTTATCATTGTATTTAGACCTCTCGAGATAAGCTTTTGGGAAGTTGGAATAATGATACGGCAGTTTTTCAATTTCCTCTTTTGTGTTTTTAGAATTTCGCAGCCGCTCATGCAATGTTTTCTTTGGCGGCATTTTCCAGTTGCCATTAAACATATCAAGTAATAATTTATGCGGCGATCTTTTTTCCCGGTATTCTTCAGCCTTTTCTTCATCACCTGTCGCAACATATATATTAAATAATCCATCACATATCTCCGCCTCCATTGCTTTGTCTGGCTCGCATTTAAGTGCTTTTTCATAATAATTTATCGCCTCTTCTTTGTTATCATATTCTTTATCATAAATAAGTCCCTTTAATGCATAAATACTGGCTGCCACCTGTTGGTCGTTTCCCAGTTCAAAATCATCGTGCATATAATTTGCCTGTGCTCCTATCGAAAGATAATTAAGTGCATTCTCGGTATCGCCAAGGATTTTATAATAATATATAGCCATTGATGTATAGGCTCGCGGATACTTTTTGGGCCAAAGCTTTATTATTTTTTTCAGATAAGGTACTGCTTCCTTGTATTGGCGCTGCTGATAATGGATGGCGCATATCTGTTCCAATGAAGGATACGATTCGTCGGCACTTAAGTATAATTTCAGATTCTTTTTATAGGATTCTATTGCTTCATCAAATTTATTCATTTCAAAATACATTTCTCCTACGCGAGTGTTGTAAATCCGTTCAAACATGTGCTTGTCGACCGAACCTGTATTATTCAGATTCAATATATTTTTATAGGTAAGCAAGGCATTATCAAGTTGTTTGCCTTTTGAATATAATCTTGCCAGACGAACAATATAACCATAATTATCAGGCATCAGCTTCATTGCCTTTTTCATATTGGCAACCGCATTAGCATTGTCTTCTGCAAGGTCGTACATATTACTTATCAGCGCCAGTATTCTTGCTTTTGCTTCATCAGTTTCAGCATCCTTAAGCAGTTTGTTATATAATTTATTTGCTTTGGTATAATCTTCTCCCTCACTGTAAATGCCTGCCATACTTTCGTAATACATTTCTTCCCAGTCGTTCAATTCATCGTCATCATCCTTCGGCAGTTTCAATAATTTACCGAATGCTTCCATTGCATTTTTATAATCTTTTAGTTCAAGATAAGCACAGCCAAGGGATAACCAACGTTCCTTGGAGGTGGGGTCATACTCGGCAGATTTAATAAGCGCAGGAATGGATTCAAGCTCCATGCCCTGCCAACTGTACCACATGGATAAAAAGCCAAAGTTTTCGGCTCTGTCGCTGTCTTCAGTTGCAGTTTCTATTGCCTTATTAATAAATTCGAAAGCCTTTTCATAATTTTTTTCTCTTATATAAATATTGTGTATCCAGCGGTAATAGCCGCTTATCCCCTTTGGGTCTTTCACTATCGCTTCCATTAATTTTAATATCTGAGTTTCCGAATCATCGGCATCAGTTATTTGCAGCCTGAAAGGTTTATCGTTTTGTTCCATCGTTATTGGTTATTAATATTAGTTATTTATTCTTTTAAACATTTACAGCGTGCGTTGCAAAGACTGCTGTGTATAATAAATTTTAAACCGAAATGTTTAAAAGATAAGTTAAATCATCAGATGATATTTCATCATCTTCGCATTGTCAGTTGCTTAATGAAGTCAGTCAGGAGAGTTTAATTATCTGTAAAGGTAATCTTTATTCAATACAATCGCTGATTTTTATTCAGCCGATAATCAAAAAAAGTAAGCTGTATTAAAAGGTAATTAGGTAATTTATTATCTGGATTGTAATTTATATCACAAAAAATAAAATATTGTATCTTTGAACTATTAATAACCCCTAAATAAATTAAAATGAAAACGTTTAAAAAAATCATGCTTCGACTGCTATTGACAGTAGTAGTATTTATTACCGGTTCAATAGTGTATATCAAAACAGCGTTGCCAAATGTAGGAGCCGCACCTGAACTAACGGTGGATAAAAATGCGGAAAAAATTGCACGCGGCGAATACCTTGCCAACCATGTTTGTGTTTGTGTTGACTGCCACTCCCAAAGAGACTGGTCACGCTTCTCCGGTCCGCCAGTGGAAGGCACTACAGGTATGGGTGGCGAACTGTTTGATCAGAAATATGGTTTTCCCGGTTCTTATTACTCCCGAAACATTACTCCGGAAGGTATCTCAAGATACACTGACGGCGAGCTTTTCAGGGTAATCACCACAGGAGTGAACAAGGAAGGACGCGCAATGTTCCCGGTGATGCCTTATAAATATTATGGGCAACTGGACGAAGAGGATATTAAATCCATTATTGCTTATATCCGCTCGCTGAAGCCGATAAAGAATGATGTTCCCGAATCAAAGTCTGATTTCCCGATGAATATTATTATTAATACAATCCCTGATAAAGCAAAACTCACCAAGATACCTGTAAAATCAGATGTGCTGGCGTATGGTAAATATATTGCTACTGCTGCGGCCTGCAAAGAATGTCATACCAAATTTGATAAAGGAAAATTAGTTGACGGCACTGAATATGGCGGAGGCAGAGAGTTTCCTTTTCCTGATGGTTCCATTGTTCGCTCAGGTAATATTACAGCTGACAAGGAAACAGGAATCGGCAATTGGTCTAATCAACAGTTCCTGAATTTGTTTCATGCACGTTCCGATTCTGCCACATTACACACACGTCTTCATCCCGGTGATTTTAATTCGATTATGCCCTGGACAATGTATGGCAAAATGAATGACGAAGATTTGAGTGCCATATTTACTTACCTTAAAAATGAAAAAACAATTTATAATAAGGTAGAAAAATATTCTCCTCCCAAGAAAATGAATTAGATGTGCATTGTTTTCTTTTTGTAATTAACAAAGCTCATAAAAAAGCAGAGACTTATAATAATACTAGTCTTTGCTTTTTTGTTTAATAAAACATATTAATGGTGTTCTTCCTCAAACTTAACACCTAACGTTTCAAGCTCTTTTAATAAAGGTTCATATATTTCCTTTATCGTCGGAATCACCACTCCGCGTGAAGTAATTTTGTTTTGTACTATTAATTTGGTAACAATAGCCAAAGGCAAACCTACCGTTTTTGCCATTGCAGTATAGGTCTGGTCCTCCCCTTTTACAATCAATGAAGAAGTAATATTTTTTATATCTCCACTTCTTGTTTTGTATTGAAACTGGTGCTGCATCACTATCATATCTTTATCATGCTCCAATAGTTTCCATTTTCTTTCCAGTAATTCCTGAAGTATCTGTGCTGGCGCAGCATCTTTTAGTGTAATCTTCTCATCGCTCAAAATGCCCGTCCACTCTATCTTGCTCAATGTATCTGCATCTATATCATTGCCCATAAATGCAGTTAACTTTTCCTTAATAGTTTTATTGCTGTCAGGCAAAAAAGCTTCAATTAAATTACGATAGGTTAATGTATTCGAAGCTTCAATTTTATAAGTATCATCGGTTATTCCCAGTTTCACAAATACATTCCAAGCCTTGCAATAGCCTTCCATTCTTAATGTTCCTCTCAGCATTGTCGGGATATTTTCGATACTATATGATTTACGATAC
>CAIQBY010000413.1 GCA_903870175.1 uncultured Bacteroidota bacterium | reverse complement strand
TTTATTAACTTCAGGATATAAGGGCTAAAGCCCAATTTCGTGTTATTTGTAAGTAACCCTAGCCTTAAGGCCAGGGTTATTGGAACATCAGTATTAGTGGGCTTTAGCCCAATTTAAAATAATCTTATGGATAGGTATATAGAAAATTAATAGAAAAGGGTAAATTGACTAATTAAAAAGAGGACTTGCTTCCATTTCGGAATACTTGCTGTTTATTTCATTCAAAATACTGATGATTTCGTCATAGGAATAGGTGGTAACCAGTTTTAGTCGGTATTCCTTGAAATGAGGCAGAGCTTTGAAATAATTGGTATAGTGGCGGCGCATCTCTACAATTCCCGCGTGGTTGGATTTCCAGCGCATTGAAAAATCGAGATGTTCTTTACAAACAGTGACTCTATCAGTAATAGTGGGAGGTGCGAGATGAGTACCCGTGTTTAAATAATGTTTAATCTCATTGAATATCCATGGATAACCAATACTTGCACGACCTATCATAATACCGTCCACACCATATCGATTTTTATATTCCAATGCTTTTTCCGGTGAATTGATGTCGCCATTCCCAAATATAGGAATCTTAATCCTTGAATTATTTTTAATATCTCCTATCAATGTCCAGTCGGCATCGCCTTTGTATAGTTGTGCTCGAGTACGTCCATGAATAGTGAGTGCCTGAATGCCAATGTCCTGCAATCGTTCGGCAACTTCCATTACGTTCTTCGTGTTGTCATCCCATCCCAATCTGGTTTTCACAGTAACAGGTCGGGTAGCAATCTTTACTATCTCCGAAGTCATCTCCACCATCTTAGGAATGTCCTGAAGAAGGGCTGCTCCTGCACCGCGGCAAGCTACCTGCTTCACCGGGCAACCATAATTAATATCAATCAAATCGGGCTTGGCGCTATCGGCAATCATTCCAGCTTCCCGCATCGAATTTATGTCCGAGCCGAATAGCTGAATGCCAATGGGACGTTCGTATTCAAATATGTCGAGTTTCTGAACACTTTTCCTGGCATCACGGATAAGTCCTTCGGAAGATATAAATTCGGTGTACATCAAATCGGCACCGTTCTTCTTGCAGACAGCACGAAAAGGTGGATCACTCACATCCTCCATTGGAGCAAGCAGCAACGGAAATTCGCCTAATTCTATGTTACCGATCTTCACCATATTTATTTTCTGTTGAAAACGTAAAGGATACAAAGCAACTAAAAGATTTGTAACTTCGCATCCATTCGTAAACTACAAGGGTACAAAATTACCAAAAATATTAAGACCAGTATGGAAAACATAGAACAGGAACGTCATTCGTGGCTTAAATTATCACTAATACTATTGGTACTTTTATTTCTCGGTGTGCTTACCTATCTATCATCATTGCTTGATGTCAAGATAAATCTGGATGATGCAAACGAAATATTCAAAATGAAATTGGAACAGTTAATTCGTGTTATAATTATTTTCATTCTTCCGCCAATGTTATTCAGTATTTTTTGGACAAAACAAGGCATTCATTATCTTGGGTTCACAACCAGACCAGCAATTGGAACAGCTTTAATAGCAGGAATAGGAATTTTTCTGGCAATGCCACTGATAAACTGGCTAGCTGAAATAAATCAGACTATGCATCTGCCGGCAGCTTTTAGTGGTATGGAAGCATGGATGAAACAAAGTGAAGCACTTGCAGGCGATATTACAGAAGCATTTACCAAAGGTACTTCGGCAGGAATTTTAATATTGAATTTGTTTGTAATTGCATTTATGGCTGCAGTTAGTGAGGAGATATTTTTCAGAGGAATGCTGCAGAAAGTTCTGATAGAATGTACGAAGAATAAACATATTGGAGTTTGGATTGGTGCAGCTTTATTCAGTGCATTTCACATGCAATTTTATGGTTTTCTGCCACGTATGCTGATGGGCGCTTATCTTGGGTACCTGTTTGTCTGGAGTGGCTCGCTGTGGCCGGGAATGATTGCTCACTTTGTAAATAACGGTGTAGCAGTGTTTTTTGCTTGGCTTTCCAACAAAGGAATTGTAGGCGTGAATGTAGATAAAATAGGAACCGAACAGAATGAATGGATTTATGTATTGATAAGCACAATTATGGTTTCAGCAAGTTTGATTCTTATATACAGAAGTGAAAAGCGAAAGAAAGATAATGAACAGATGGAAGATTTGGCTGTTTAGAAAATGATTCATAAGGAAGACATAGATAAGATTTTTGAAGCTGCACGTGTTGAAGAAGTGGTGGCTGATTATGTTACGCTTAAAAAACGCGGTGTAAATCTTATTGGTCTTTGCCCTTTTCATGATGAAAAAACTCCTTCGTTTTATGTTTCTCCAGCAAAAGGAATTTATAAATGTTTTGGCTGTGGCAAAGGTGGACATGCTGTAAACTTCTTGATGGAGAAAGAGCAAATGACATATCCGGAAGCTTTACGTCATCTTGCAAAAAAATACAATATAGAAATAGTCGAGGAAGAACAGACACCGGAACAGGTACAGTCGAACAACGACCGTGAGAGTTTGTTTGTTGTTTCTGCTTTTGCACAGAAGAATTTTACAGAGAATTTATATTCAACGGACGAAGGGAAGTCAATAGGGCTGGGATACTTTAAAGAACGTGGTTTCAGGGAAGATATTATTCAGAAGTTCCAACTTGGATATTGTATTAACAACCGAACCGCTTTTACTGACAATGCTCTTGCCAACGGATATAAGTTTGAATACTTGGTAAAATCAGGGCTTACCATCGAATATAAAAACGAGCAGGAAACAATTGCTGAAGATACTGAAGTAGAAAATGTAAAAACAGAACGAAAATATCTGGATCGGTTTTGGGGACGGGTAATGTTCCCGATTCATAATATAAGCGGCCGTGTTATTGCTTTTGGGGGAAGGACGTTACGCACTGATAAAAAAACTGCCAAGTATATCAATTCTCCCGAAATGGAGATATATCACAAGAGCGATGTACTTTATGGTATATTTTATGCAAAGAAAGAAATTATTCATCAGGATAATTGTTTCCTAGTAGAAGGCTACACTGATGTGATATCAATGCATCAGGCAGGAATTGAAAATGTGGTGGCAAGCAGTGGAACTTCATTAACTGTAGGGCAAATAAAACTTATAAGAAGATTCTCGAACAACATTACAATTTTATACGATGGCGACAGTGCCGGTATTAAAGCCAGTTTCAGAGGGATTGATTTAATTCTGGAAGAAGGAATGAACGTAAAAGTATTGTTGTTCCCCGATGGTGAAGACCCCGATTCGTATTCTAAAAGAGTAAGTACAGATGAACTGAAAACGTTTATAAAAGAGAATTCAAAAGATTTTATTTCTTTCAAAACAAATCTTTTGATGGGTGAAGTTCAAAATGATCCCATCAAAAAAGCACAGCTGATAAAAGAAATTGTTGAAAGTATTGCACTTATACCGGAAGCTATTTATCGTTCAGTATATATTAAAGAATGCAGCAGGATAATGGATGTGGAAGAAACTATTTTACTGAGTGAATTAAATAAAATTCGCAGTAAAAAGTTTAATGATAAAAGAAATCAACCGTCCCAGGAAAATATTTCACCGAATAATGCAGATGTTGAGGATTTTCCTGTTGTCGAGAAAAAAGACCATGGTATTGCCGATGCGGAACATCAGGAGCGTGACATTATCAGATTACTTATTAATTATGGGAACAAAATAGTGCAAGTTGATAGTGAAGATGTGGACGAAGATGGCAAACCGATTCCAATTGATATTAGTGTAGCCGAATTAATTATCCATGAATTGCAACACGATAATATTATACTTGAAAATGTTTTGTACCATACCGTTTTAAATGAGTTTATTCAGCAGATAGAAATTAATAATGTACCAGACTATAATTATTTTACCAATCACGAAAACACTGCTGTTTGTTCTTTAACAGTGGATTTGATAAGCAGTCCTTACACACTTTCTGACTGGGAAAAACATAGCATATTTATTACAAAAGAAGAAGATATTATTAAGCAATCATTGAATAATGCTGTTTATGCATTAAAAAGCAGAAGACTTGAAATGATGATAAATGATATTCAAAAACAACTAAAAGAAAACCCGACAGAAGAAGAAATGATGATATTGATGCAGACTCAATTTCAACTGCTTCAAGCAAAGAAGGAGTTCAACAAACTACTTGGAAGAATTATTGTAAAATAATTAAATAATATTTTAATTGGATTAATTCGTTCGCTTTATCTACATTTGCTTAAATTAAAAATTAAAACACAAACAAAATGGCTGGAGTAAACAAAGTAATTTTAGTAGGGAACTTGGGTAAAGATCCTGAAGTACGTCATCTGGAAGGAGGTGCGACTGTTGCAAATTTTTCACTGGCAACATCAGAAACATATAAAGATAAAACTGGCAACAGAAAGGAACAAACTGAATGGCATAACATTTCTGTTTGGAGGGGACTTGCAGAAACGGCAGAAAAGTTTTTAAAGAAAGG
Source organism: uncultured Bacteroidota bacterium (assembly GCA_903870175.1). Lineage (GTDB taxonomy): Bacteria > Bacteroidota > Bacteroidia > 2-12-FULL-35-15 > 2-12-FULL-35-15 > 2-12-FULL-35-15. The sequence goes on along the minus strand of CAIQBY010000413.1, from coordinate 6,528 downwards.
TATGACTATATATCTTGAGGGTAGAATTCGCAACCAATCTTGGGATGATAAAGACGGGGTAAAACATTATAAAACAGAAATAGTTGGGGACACATTTACAATATTAAGTAAAAGAGAAAATAACTCTTCTTCTGCAGAGGATGCGGGATCATCAGAAACTCCTTCTACAGGAACTGATGGACTGCCATTTTAAAATTATAGTATCTATGTTTGGTTGTAAAAAAGTATCTTTACAACCAAACATTTTTGTTTAACCAAAACCCATAACATTGTCCGTCACGAGTTTTTATTCTTTATTTTATTCATCACCTCTTCTAAGTATTATAGTTAATCCATTGTCCGCAGGTATTGTGTTTTCTATGCTTTCAATGCTTGTGTTATTGGTTATTGTGTCATTTGTTTCTGCGGCAGAATCAGCCTTCTTTTCACTTACTCCAACAGATATGGAGGAATTAAAAACTTCAGGTAGCAAAACAGACGAAAAGATACTTAAACTTGTTGCAGCTCCAAAGCGACTCCTCGCCACACTTCTAATAAGTATCAATTTTATTAATATAGCTATTGTTGTACTTTCAACATTAGTAATGGAAGGGCTATTCGAGTTTTCATCAGAGAGCCATATTATTGGGTTTATAATTCAAGTTGTGGTTGTTACTTTTTTAATTTTACTGGTTGGTGAGGTCATTCCTAAAATATATGCGACTCAAAACCCTTTAAGTTCAACACGAGTACTAGTTTTCTTTGTTCAGTTTTTACAACGATTGTTTTATCCGGTGAGTACTTTTTTGGTGTTTTCTTCCTCTTTTCTTGATAAAGTTATTAAACCCAGAACGCATAATATATCCGTTGATGAATTATCTCAGGCTCTTGAACTGACTTCTGATAAAGACATTCCTGTAGAAGATCATAAAATATTAAAAGGGATTGTAAAATTTGGAAGTACAGATGTAAAACAAATTATGAAGTCGCGGATGGATGTAGTTGCTTTTGAATATGAACGTGAATTTACTAAGTTACTTGAAGATATTACTACCAGTGGATTTTCACGGGTTCCTATTTACAAGGAGAAGCTGGATAATATCGCAGGAGTTCTTTATGCAAAGGATTTGCTCCAATACATTGATGAAGGAAATGATTTTAACTGGCATACAATTATTCGTCCCCCTTTCTTTGTTCCCGAAAACAAAAAGATAGATGATTTGCTCAGGGAGTTTCAATCCAGGAAAATTCATCTTGCTGTAGTTGTTGATGAATATGGCGGCACATCAGGCATCGTAACGCTGGAAGATGTGATTGAAGAAATTGTTGGTGAAATAAATGATGAGTTTGATGATGATGAATTGGTGTATTCAAAACTGGATGACAGCAATTATGTATTTGAAGGGAAAGCACATTTGAATGATGTATATCGGATTCTGGAAATAGATGGAGACGTGTTTGAAGAAGCAAAAGGAGAAGCTGATACGTTAGCCGGTTTAATACTTGAACTTGAAGGAAGAATACCAACGAAAAATGAAAAAATACGCTTTAACAATTTGCTTTTTACTATTGAATCGGCTGATAACAGGAAAATAAAAAGAGTAAAAATAACCATTGAGAAAAATGAAGAATAAATTGCAGATTATAAATTTCAAATTTCAAATTTCAAGTATGTTCTTGCTTCTTGTTACTTGCATTTTCTTAAATTCCTGCTCCGATGACGAAGTAAGCACACCTAAGCCACGAGCTTATTTCCGTCTTTCTTTTCCTGTAAAGAAATATGTAAAATATGATTCTGATTGTCCTTTTACTTTTGATATACCGGCATATTCTAAAATGGAGGTTGACAAAAACTATAATGCCGAACCTTGCTGGTTGAATTTGAATTTCCTTACATTTAACGGAACTCTGCATCTAAGTTATAAAGTAGTAAACGATAATATCAATGGTTTTCTGCAGGATACATATACACTTGCTTCGAAGCATCAGATAAAAGCTTCCGGAATTGAGGAACAGCCGATTTCCAAACCAAAAAGTAAAGTATATGGATTAGTTTATGATATCGAAGGCAATGCGGCATCGTCTATTCAGTTTTTTTTAACGGATAGTACAAAGCACTTTATTCGTGGAGCATTGTATTTTAATGCTGTCCCGAATACAGATTCCATTACTCCTGTGGTTAACTATATCAGAAAAGATATATTCAGAATGATTGAAACTTTTGAATGGAAAGAAGACGAGACCTCAAACAGTTTTGCGAAGGCTATGCATAAAAAATAAAGAAGAGGCGAATAAAAAGAACGCTCCAGTTTGGTGTAAAACCCCCATCGTTACAGGCACAGCATAAAGTATCGTAATTATCCCCAACAGAAATTGTACAAACACAACGCCCAACATAAAGTTCGAAGCTCTTCGCTGCAGTTTGGTAAGTTCCATCTTCCTTATTGTTTCCCAGGTAAACAACACAATTATTACTGCCAGATATGCTATAGTACGATGTATAAACTGCACTCCGGAAGGATTTTCAATAAGGTTTTTATAAAATGGATCAAAGGAAGTTACTGTTTCAGGAATAAATTTAGTTCCCATTTTAGGGAATGTATTATAAAAAAGTCCTGCTTTTAAACCAGCAACAAAAGCTCCATAAATAATTTGCAGAACAATAATACCAAACATTATTACTGACAATCTCTTCACTTGCTTAATTATATTATTCTCTTCTATTGCCTGTGGATAGAGCAAATTAAGAGCATACCAAAATGTAAAACCGAATACAGTGAAGGCAGAAATGAGATGTGCAGCAAGACGATAATGACTTACATGAGGTTCCTTTTGCAATCCGCTATAAACCATATACCAGCCAAGAACTCCTTGCAGTGCACCTAATGCAAGCAATACAAACATCTTCTTGAGAAGCGATTTATCAAACCTTTTTTTGCTCCAGAAATAAAAGAATGGGATTAGAAATACTACGCCTATTGTTCTCCCGAGGAAACGATGAATATATTCCCACCAATAAATGGATTTGAATTCTTCCAAAGAAAATTGATTATTGATGATTTGATATTCCGGTGTTTGTTTGTATTTATCAAAAGGAATTTGCCAGTCGGCATCACTCATTGGCGGGATAGAACCAATTATTGGATTCCATTCTACCATTGATAAACCTGAATGTGTAAGGCGTGTGATTCCACCAATTACGACCATCAAATAGATCATTATACATCCTGTAAATAGCCAAATAATAATTGGTTTATTCGTATTGTTTCTCATTACTATTATAAGTGAAGTCTAAAAGAATTATCTTAAAGTGCGCAAAGATAGGATATGTTTTACAGTGATTTATAGAGTTGGTAAATTTAGTTTCACCAAAAAGAAAATTAGGCAACTAAAAATTCAGGAATTATAGTATTACGTCAGGGATTAGGTATTTCGTCGGTAAATGCCCAGTTGCTGTAATGCCCTGCTCTATCACACAATATAATTGCATATTTAAAGGCGGTATGCTGTGGCAATGCAATAATAGTGTGCATTTGAATTCTAATTTCGCCTTCAAGCGCTTTGTATTGTCCTTGCGGAGTTAAATCAGGAACACTGTAATGGAAAATTAAAGTATCGAATCCGGGTTCGGTGAAATTCTGGTCATAAGGATGAAACTTACCATCTGTTCCTTTATATAAATATACCATTTTCAAATCAGGCACGGTATCGCCACTTAAAAGACCGATATCTCCATCGCCATCTTTAAATGTAATAATACAATCGGCTCCACACAGTGTATTAACGCCATTCTTTACAGTATCATATTTTATAAACTGTTTAAAAGCAATTGACGGAACTATAGGATAATTTTTCTGTTTCACACAAGAAATATATAAAAAACTAACAAGTAAAGGGAACAGTAAAAAATAGAAAAAGCGTTTCATCATTCTTAAATAAGATTATAAAGGTAACAATAATTTTTCTTCAGAATAAAAGATTATTGCTGTTTGTTTTTTCTTAGGTTTGCCAAATCAATTTTCCAAATTATTATTTCAGTTCTGCTGACATACAATGAAACTTAATCCAGACACTATATTCGACGTCTCTTCCGGCCAAAAGTTTAATGCTTTGGCATTGGATATATTCAGGTTTCAGGCAGAGGAAAATGAAGTGTATAAACAATATGTAAATGCGCTAAAGATTAATATTGATACTATTTCGGAGATAAATCAAATACCTTTTCTGCCAATCGAGTTTTTTAAAACACATGATATAAATTCTAAATCAGAAATTCTAAATTCTAAATCGGAAGTATTTACCAGCAGCGGAACTACGGGTATGGTGCAAAGCAAACATTATGTAAATGATGTTTCCATTTATGAAAAAAGTTACCTGAAAGCTTTTGAATTGTTTTATGGAAATGTAAAGGATTACTGCATTTTGGCGCTGCTTCCCTCCTATCTCGAGCGAGACGGTTCTTCATTAATTTATATGGTGGATGATTTAATAAGCAGGAGTAGTCATCCCGAAAGCGGTTTCTACCTTAATAACTATGATGATTTGATTTTTAAATTAAACAAGCTTGAACAACAAAATCAGAAAACTATTTTACTTGGTGTAACTTATGCTTTATTGGATTTACTTGAAAAACAGCACTTCAATTTAAAACATACTATTATAATGGAAACCGGCGGCATGAAAGGCAAACGCAAGGAAATGGTGCGCGAAGAATTACATGATATATTGTGCAACGGTTTTGGAGTAACTGAAATTCACAGCGAATACGGTATGACAGAATTATTATCCCAAGCTTATTCAAAAGGAAATGGAATATTCACCTGTCCGCCCTGGATGCAAGTGATGATAAGGGATACCAACGACCCGTTTAGTTATTTACCGTTGCATAAAACAGGAGGTATAAATGTAATTGATTTGGCAAATATATATTCCTGCTCCTTTATTGCTACTCAGGATTTAGGAAAGATTGTTGGCAATAATTCGTCCCGAAATAAATTCGGGACAAGTTTTGAAGTGTTAGGACGATTTGATAACAGTGATATCAGAGGATGTAATTTGTTGGTGCAGTAAACTCTTTTTTGAAATTACATAGGTATTTAACTTATTGCACCACCACTTTTCTATTAATAACATTTTCCTTTACATCTGTTATCTCTACAAAATAAATTCCTTTTGAAGCACTGCTTATATCAACACTTACAGCATCTGTCACCCTGAGCGGAGTCGAAGGGCTAATTCCTAACTCGTAATTCCTAACTATTACCTCTTCTCCTAAAAGATTAATTAATTTTATTTCTTTTATGTTGTTGGTGGAAGTAATGCTAATGCTGGTGGTGGCTGGATTCGGATAAATAGAAATTATTTCTTCGCCTGTTCTTTCATTTATTCCAACGTTTGTACAATCCACCATGCTAAAATCATCAAAGTAGTAATAAGCTGCATCACCTTGACCCCAAGGTAAACTTTGAAAAGTAGCATTAATAGAATCATGAAAATTACCAATGGTCATAAACTTCTCTCCGCCCGCAGCTATAAAGCTACCCGATACAAGCATCCAATTAGCTGTATCATTTAATATATTTGACGAAGGGTTATCTATTTGAGGTATTACAGAATCTATTACATTTGGAGAATAGGAAACAAATAATAAACTATCTGTTGAAAAATACGCTCCTATATTGCTGGTGGCTAACCAATATTTTGCAGATAATGAAACATAAAAACTAAGACAATATTTTCTATTAGCTATGAGTGGAGCAGAAAGCGGCACTTCAATATACTCAGCATAGGTATAACCAAAAGAGACGTAGATTCCCGCATAACCATCGCCTGTTCTGGCGTATTGATATCCAAAATCATTTGAAGGAATCCCAGCTTGGGGATTAAGGCTGTTGCTACATGTATTATAAAAATCAGAAGAAGAACCATTGGTAGTATTACCGTTCCAAATACGAGGCTGAAACCAAGGAGGGGCTTCGTAAATATAGCCTGAACTTGTAGGGCAGGAAGAATAATTTTCAAAACTTGGATTCGGCACCAAATTCTGCCCAATGCTATTATGATGCAACATCAAATTAATAATTAATACTACTACAATTCTTTTCATCTTTCTTAATATTGATGTTACCCTTTTTACAAAAGTAAGTAAAAGGAAAGGATAAGATAATGACCAACTTGCATAAAAGTTATGATTTTAATCACTATTTTTTTACCTCTGCCAATTTCCTTGATTTTCCTCCAAAAACATCCTCTTTTCAACCTCCCAAACCTCTGAAACCCCATTAAAACCTCAAAAACCTCCTTTGGCTCTAAATATAGTTCATTTAAAGTGAAAAAATATGCTACTAAAGCTAATGGAATGTTTTTTACTTCTAAATGAAGAACATTTGACTTTAGTGGAATCGAATTTAAAGCTAACGAAACATTTTTTGACTTTAATGGAGTGACATTTAAAACTAAATGCCATGTATTTGACTTTAATGGTCGCTCCATTAAAACTAAATGAACGACATTTGACTTTAATTGAATGACATTTAAAACTAAAAGTCG
>CAIQBY010000412.1 GCA_903870175.1 uncultured Bacteroidota bacterium | reverse complement strand
TGGATTTAAGGATTAATAATTTTTGATAAAGGTACAACTGTCTTTTGAATAATAAAAATTTATTTTTGTCTCATTTAATTAAAATACATATTCTAAACTAACTCCCGGCACCAATGCTTTTTCTTTATACGTGCCTGTAAAATTGTTTTCGATATTGGTATCAGTTCTTTTCATGCCTTCTATATATAAGAAGGAAGCATCAATATGAAACCTGTTTGTAATTTTAAAGGAAGCTCCTCCGGTAATTCCAAGTTTATTTTCATCTGGTGTTTCCGGTGTTAAATATCCTGCGTCAGCAGCAGTCATATCGAAGTAACATCCCAAACGAACAGCCCATTTTTCGCCTAATTTATATTGACCTCCAAGACGGAAAATAAAAGTATTGTGATAACAGCGAGGAGAATGTACATCCTTCAACTGGTCAGTGTGCTGATCAAAATTAATGTTTAACGAGTCATAGGATTTCCAGCCGACATAATTTACATCCAATGCCAATTTCAAATTAGGTGTTACAGCATATCCTGCGCCCAAAGTAAGCGTGCTTGGCAATCTTAAATTGGTGGAGAATGTGGTATTCGGGAAAAGATAACTTACCGCTGAAGGCACTGTAAAATCAGCAGTACCACCCGATATTTTTACATTTACCTGAGAGCGATAATCCAATCCGAAGGACAATTTTTCATTTACTTTATAATAAATACCTGCATTGAAACCATATCCGGAAGCTTTACCGTTCAAATTTCCTTCGCCGTATTTTCCGGTACTATCCTGTAACGGTATTCCCTGACGGAGGCTGAAATCGCCGAATGCGTAAATAAAGCCTGCACCGATTCCTACTTTATCATTTAGTTTTACGGAAACAGTAGGTTGAATAAAAAACGCTTTTAAATTTATTTCGCGAAGCAGAAATTGTCCTTTCCAGTCATCGGGATACTGCACCCTGCTTCCGAAAGGAGTATAAACACCTAAACCAAAAGCCCATTTGTCCTGCCTGTGAATTTTGAAAGTTGCATATAAAGTAACGGGTGTACCGGTATGGTTTTCGGTATGTGCAATATATCCACTTGCAGGGTCTAGAAAAGTGATGCGTGGAAAAATAAAACTTCCTCCGCCCGACACGCTAATCAATGAGTCGAGCATTGACATTGCTCCCGGATTAAAAAATACACATGCATTGTCTGTCAGTAAACCTGTGCCTGCATGGCCCATCCCGGTTTGTTTCTGACCTTGCAGATTCACTTGAAATCCACCTGCAAAACTGTAAGTGGAAATTAAAAAGGAAATAAAAAGTAGTTGTAGTTGTTTTTTCATATTGCGAAAGTAATAGAAATTATATGATTAAAAAAATAAAAGTAGTATTTAGTTTTATTTAGTTTAATTCTGAAAAAGAATTCTGATTTCGAAGATGATAATTCTTTCTTTTTAAGAAATGTTATCATTTCGACCTAATTATTAATAGAAATGTATCCTCAAAAAATAAAAGTGCTGTTTTTAAGTCTGCTACGTGATTTTTACCCTTCTGCGAACTTATGTATCCTCTTTTCAATAATAATATAAAAGAAGGCGGTTTGCGGAGGTCGTTTTTTCTCCTTAATTATAAGAAGCGAAATTAAGGTAATACGCCTTAGATTAAATGACTCGAAACTTCAAAATAGTTTTTAAAGCCTTAATAAGCGTCACTTAGTCTTTAAAAACGGTTTTCTAAGTCATAATGGCGGGTAACATAACTTTAAAAACTGTTTTCTAAGTCATAATGACGGGTAACATGGCTTTAAAAACTGTTTTCTAAATCATAATGACGTGTAACATAGCTTTAAAAACTGTTTTCTAAGTCTTAATGACGGGTAACATTGCTTTAAAAACTGTTTTCTAAGTTATAATGGCGAGTAACATAGCTTTAAAAACAGTTTTCTAAGTCTTAACAGGAGATATTAAAGCTTTAGAAGGAAATTTCCATGTAATAAAGTAAAGTTTACTACGTTTGCAGTAATTATGGAGAACAAAATTATTACCCTTTCTGTTGAAAATGATTTAACATCTGCTTATTTAATAAAGGGATTACTGGAAGAAAATGGGATTGAATGTTTTGTGGCAAATGAAAACGTTACCACTGCCAATCCTTTATACACAAATGCTGTAGGAGGTATTCCGGTTGAAATAAGGGAACAAGACAGGGAAGAGGCGCTTGCAATTATTGCCCGAAATAAGTTGGATGTTCTTGCTGCTGACAATGAAGAGGAAGAGGAACCGGATACAGAAACTTCAGAAATTATATGCCCAAAATGCGGTTCGAATAATGTAAGGAAAGAGAAATTTTCGATAGCCGCTATTGCTCTTTCTACCTTGCTGATTGGTTTGCCAATTCCTTTTTTGAAGAGAAAATGCCATTGTTTTAATTGTCAAAACGAATGGAAGTAGGGGGATGAAAAAGCTGTTTATTTTAATAATACTTATTGTTTGTCTTGAAAATATAAAAGCTTCCGACACTTTAGATATCAAAAAGTGGAAAGAATATTATATTAAAGAAGCAAATCTGAAATTTTATTATCCCGATTTTATATTGAGTTTAGATTCTGCTCAGCATCAACTTTTTTTATTTCATGGTATCAAAATCAAGCACCCTAATCTTTGTAATCATCCTGAATCAATGGATTCAATAAGTTCATTGGTTGATCTTAGTTTTTCGATAAGGTATTTAAAAGAAAATTACAAAGAATTTTTCCAAAGTATGTTGGGAGAAAAGCGAATGAAAAATTATTTTACAGATGATTCCTTAAAGACAGAGAAAGGTTTTATAGAAAAAGTAACAGCAGGGAAGAGGTTAAACGGGTACAAATTGGAAGAAGGAGCTGAAGGTTGTGGAATGTGTTTATATGTTTTTCCATTGAATGATAAATCTACACTTTTAATTTCTATGCCTTATTCGCCTGATAATAATATTGGATTCTTTAATCAAAATATTTATTATAATCATGCATTAATAAAAGGATTAATGTCTCCCGAAATGTCACAAAAAATATTTAATAAGATTTTGGAATCGATTCAGTAAATATTTATTCTGCATCATTCATACCTGCTTTAATCCGTTCATCAAATAAATAAATTCATCTCGATTAAATATTTACTTTTATGCTTTCAAAATAAATACACAATGAATAAAAAACTATTACCTATGATATTATTTTCAGCACTTGCGGCTTGCAATGGAGGCGAAAAGAAAGAAACCAAAACCGCATTGGTCTATGTAAAAACCAGAAAATGTGATACGGTAGATACTTATTTTGGAACCAAAATAGCCGACCCTTATCGTTGGCTCGAAGATGATAAGAGTGCTGAAACAGGAGATTGGGTGAAAGCTCAAAATAAAGTTGCATTTGATTATCTGGCAACCATTCCTTTCAGAGATAAAATAAAAGAAAGACTTACAAAGATTTGGAATTTCGCCAAGTGTACTGCACCTTTCAAGAAAGGGAAATATTATTTCTACTATAAAAATTCGGGTGTTCAAAATCAATCTGTACTATATGTTCAGGAAGGGTTAACAGGCACTCCTCGTTTATTGCTCGACCCTAATACGCTTGCTGCTGACGGAACAGTGTCGCTCGGTGCATTGGGAATAAGCAAGGATGCAAAATATCTTGCATATAGCATTAACCGTGCAGGTAGCGACTGGAGCGAGATATACGTGATGGAAATAGAATCAGGCAAAAAACTTGCTGATGAAATTAAATGGGTTAAGTTTTCGGATATTGGCTGGAAAGGCGATGGTTTCTACTATTCAGCGTATGATGCACCTAAAAAAGAGGCGAGTGCTTTGTCAGGCAAAAATGAATATCATAAATTATGGTATCATAAAGTTGGCACAGAGCAGGCAAAAGATGAATTGATTTATCAGGATAAAGACCATGCTTTGCGTAATTATTCGGGTGCCGTTACCGAAGATGAAAAACTATTGTTGCTTTATGGTTCCGAGTCAACATCAGGAACTACGCTTGCTGTAAAGGATTTAACAAAACCAGGTTCCAAGTTTATAACACTTGTAGATAATTTTGAAAATAATTATGGTGTGGTAGATAATGATGGAAACAATTTATATGTGGTAACCGATAAAGGTGCGCCGAAATATCAGTTATTAAAAATTGATATTACAAAGAAACCTGCCTATGAAAATTGGGAAAAGATAATTCCTGAAAGTAAAGATTTATTGGAAAGTGTTTCGAATTGCAATGGGAAATTTGTTGCCAAATATTTAAAGGATGTTACTACTCGTTTATATGTTTTCGATAAGACGGGAAAGAAGGAAAACGAAATTCAATTACCTGGTTTATGCAAAGTGGAAAGTTTTGATGGTGATAAGGATGATAGCCTTGCTTTCTTTTCCTTCAACACGTTTACAGCGCCTCCGGTAATTTATAAATACAATGTGCTGACCAATAAAATGAATATATGGTTTAAGCCTGATATTGATTTTAAATCAGATGATTTTGAAACTAAACAGGTTTTTTATAACAGCAAAGACGGCACTAAAATTCCTATGTTCATTACCTGCAAAAAAGGACTTGTATTGGATGGAAATAATCCTTGTTTCCTATTCGGATATGGTGGATTTAATTCTTACTATTCTCCCGAATTTAGAATTGACAGAGCGGTGTTTCTTGAAAACGGTGGTGTATATGCAATCCCAGGATTGCGTGGCGGCGGCGATTATGGTGAAGAATGGCATAAAGCGGGAACCAAATGTCAGAAGCAAAATGTGTTTGATGATTTTATCGCAGCAGTTGATTATCTGGTAAAAGAAAAATATACTTCGCATGAAAAACTCGCTATTCACGGGCGTTCCAATGGTGGATTATTAATTGGTGCAGTGATGACACAGCGACCTGATTTGGCTAAAGTTGCTATTCCAACAGTTGGAGTAATGGATATGTTGCGTTATCATAAATTCACAATTGGTTGGGCTTGGGCAAGTGATTACGGTACTTCCGACAGTGCAAATTATTTTAACTGCTTGATAAAATATTCTCCTCTTCATAACATTAAAGAAGTGGAATATCCTGCAACATTGGTAACTACAGGTGATCACGATGACAGGGTCGTACCCGCACATTCATTCAAATTTATTGCAACTCTTCAGGAAAAACAAAAAGGAAGCAATCCTGTTTTAGTTCGTATTGATACGAATGCAGGTCACGGTTCCGGCAAACCAACATCAAAGCAAATAGACGAATACAGCGACATCTGGAGTTTTGTGTTTTATAACTTAGGAATGAAATATTAACGGGTACGGATAACTAATAAATACGAATTTACGAATCTTAAATATTTAAATAATGGCAGAACTAAAAACAAAACCTACAAAAGTAAGTGTAGCAGATTTCATCAACACCATTGAGGAAGAACAGAAAAGAAAAGACTGTTTTGCAATTGTGAAAATGATGGAGAAAGTAACAAAGGAAAAACCTAAAATGTGGGGAACAAGCATTATTGGTTTTTGTGATGTACATCTAAAGTACGCCAGTGGCAGGGAGTTGGACTGGTTTCAGATTGGGTTTTCGCCGCGCAAACAAAATATTACACTCTATATTTGCGGCGCGGTTCAAGAGCAATCGACACTTTTAAAACAACTTGGCAAACACAAAACCGGCAAAGGTTGTCTGTACATAAATAAACTGGAAGATATAAATACTGATGTGTTAAAACAGATGATTGAAGAAGGTTTCAAAGCAAAGCCTTTCTACAAATGATGGTAGGGTTCGTTCTTCAAAATCGTCATCGCTCTATATACCTGTTCCACAAAAAATAAGCGTACCATTTGATGTGAGAATGTCATTTTTGATAATGATAATTTTCCATTAGCACGTTTATATATTTCCTCCGAAAACCCATACGGGCCGCCAACTGCGAATACCAGATTCTTTATTCCCGAATTCATTTCCTTTTGTATTAAATCAGAAAAACCGACGGAATTATATTCCTTACCATTCTCGTCAAGCAGTATTAATTTATCAGAAGTCTGGATATTCTTAATAATCAACTCACCTTCCTTTTGCTTTTGTAGCTCAATACTAAGTGCCTTTGTGTTTTTAAGGGCAGGTATCACAATTGTTTCAAAAGAAATATAGTGTTTAAGTCGATTTTCATATATGGAAAACCCTTTCACGATATAATCATCTTCTGTTTTGCCGTTTAGAATAAGCGTTATTTTCATTTTTTATTACTTCTTCAATACAAAAAAACTATATTTTTGTTCCGATTAACATAAAAGCAAAGTTTAATTTACTATGGCTTAATTATTGCGTTAATTAGGAAAACAAAGGTAACAATGAAAATCAAATCGATTATTATATTAATTATTATGTCAATTTCCATCATGTCATTTACAACAGATGTGATTGATGATATAGCTAGCGCCATTCGTACCAGCAACCCCAAGAACATATCCAAATACTTTATCGATAATATTGAAATGAAAATAATTGATAAAGAACAGGTGTACAGTAAGCAACAGGCTGAAATGATTTTAAAGGATTTTTTTGGAAAGCATCAAGTTAAAAAATTTACTATAGCTCATAAAAGCGAACCTAAAAATGGTTCACAATATGTGATAGGACAACTTGAAACCTCGAATGGAAAATACAGAACATTCTTTTTAATTAAAACTACAGGTGACAAAACACTTGTTCAGCAATTCAAGATTGAGAATGAGTAAAAAATTATTACCCGAAAGTCTCTACCATTTCAATATTCAACAATTTATTTCGGATGCACTAAAAGAAGATATGGGAGATGGCGACCATACTTCCTTAGCATGTATTCCAGCCTCAGCAAAAGGGAAAGCTCAGCTACTTGTAAAAGAAAATGGAGTACTTGCAGGTGTTCAATTGGCGGTTGAAATATTTAAGAAAGTTGACAAATCATTAAAAGTAAAAGCATTTATTAACGATGGCAGTAGAATTAAAATAGGTGATATAGTTCTTATTGTTGAAGGAAAGGCGCAATCTATTCTGTTGGCTGAGCGTTTAGTTTTAAATTGTATGCAGCGAATGAGCGGTATTGCAACTAAAACTAATTATCTGGTACAACTATGTAAAGGCACAAAAGCGAAAGTGATTGATACTCGTAAAACAACACCAAACTTAAGAGGGTTGGAAAAATGGGCTGTAGTTATTGGTGGTGGCGCTAATCACAGAATTGGATTATGCGATATGATTTTAATTAAAGACAATCATGTAGATTATGCAGGAGGAATAAAACAAGCAATTGAAGCGGCCAATAAATATCTTAAATCAAACAAGAAAAAACTTAAAATTGAAATCGAAGCCCGCAGCATTGCTGAAGTAAAAGAAATACTTACTGTTGGAAATGTTCATAGAATAATGCTTGATAATTTCTCAACTGACAATATAAAGAAAGCTGTAAAACTTATAAACGGGAAATATGAAACCGAAGCCTCTGGCGGTATTACAGAACAAACAATTAATAGTTATGCTAAATGCGGTGTGGATTTTATTTCTGTCGGTGCGCTTACTCACAGTATCAAAAGCCTTGATTTAAGCCTTAAGGCGATGTAATATGCGGCACAAACACGTTAGACGATATATCACTTTTGCTCCTGTACACAGTTTAATCAAATTAAGTAAAAGGGTAATTTTACCTGGGTTCGAAAAACTATCTTTTTATATTGTTTCGAAATTCTTTTTTAAAGGAATTCAAAATGGCACATTAAATACCAGGGCTTCTTCTTTATCCTTTAGTTTTTTTTTAGCTCTTTTTCCAACCATAATATTTTTGTTTACTCTTATCCCCTATATTCCTATTACTCATTTCAAAGAAAATCTTTTTCTTTTAATGCAGGATATAATGCCGAAATCTGCATTTGAAGCAACAAAGGGGACAATTCAGGATATTATTCAAAAGAAGCGCACAGGATTATTATCTGTTGGTTTTTTTTCAGCATTGTATTTTTCAACGAATGGATTTAATGCAATGGTTAAAGCATTTAATACAACTTACCATGAAATAGAACCTCGTGGTTTTTGGGCACAAAGATTAGTTTCTTTGTTTATGCTTATCGTTTCCGTAATATTAATTTCATCTTCTATCGCTCTTTACATTGGCACTGATCGCCTCATACACCCCTTAAAACATACGCATAATATTATCTATTTAATTCTGCATTCAATAAAATGGGTAATTCTTTTTGGGCTGTGTTATTCAATTGTTTCCTTCAATTATTTTATTGGCCCTAAGAAGAAAAAGGGATGGAGTTTCTTTTCCGCAGGTTCAATGTTTGCAACTGTACTTATCGTGATTGCAACTGTTGTGTTTTCTTATTATGTAAATAAATTTGGGAAGTATAATAAGATATATGGTTCTATAGGTTCTTTAATTGTTGTGATGATGTTGATTTATATCAACTCGTTTATATTGCTACTTGGCTTTGATCTGAATGCCAGCATTCACGGTGCCAAAAGGCATCTTGAGTCGTTTGGTAAGAAAAGAATCAAGAGTCTCTGATTAATTAGTCTTATTATTTTTATTTCGTTTTGCTTCTTTCTTCCGCATCGTAATATTCATCATTTCTACGAATAATGAGAATGCAATTGCAACGTAAACAAATTGTTTATTTATTTCCTGATGAAATGAATCTAGAATTAAGATTCCACCTATCATTAATAGAAAGGATAATGCCAATATTTTAATGGTAGGATTATCATTAATGAAATCACTGACTCTTCCGGAAAATGAAATCATTATTATCATTGCAATAATTACCGCTAAAATCATAATTAACAAATTTGATACTAAACTTACAGCGGTTAATATCGAATCAAAGGAAAATATGATATCAATTAAAACTATTTGCAGCACAATTGCATTGAAGCTTATTTTCTTAACTTTCATTTCTGTTTCATCAAATCCTTCTATTTTATTGCGCAACTCTATGGTTGTTTTGTAAAGCAGGAATACACCACCTACAAATAATATTATATCACGACCTGTTACACCAAAGTTAACTATTAATAATAGAGGGTCTTTTAATCCAGCAATCCATGTTATGCAGAACAATAAAATTACCCGCATAATTAAGGCTAACATTAAGCCTATTGTTCTTGCTCGTCCCTGCGTAGCTCTGGGCAGTTTGCCTGAAACAATTGAGATGAAAATAATATTGTCAATTCCAAGAACTATTTCCAAAACAGATAATGTTAGTAAACTTATTAATGATGCAACTGAAAAGAGTTCTTGAAAATCCTGAGCTAAGTGCATAAATATTTATTGTTTTTGCAAAAGTACATAGATTTTACTCAATACAACTAAATTTTTTCTTGTTGAAATTCAATAGATTATTAATTATTTTAGTACTATGTGATACAAGGTACTACATTTAATATATATCTTTGCATTGTCAATTTATAGGTATAACATTATAGAACATCTTCTCTGTAAATAAATTAATAGGAACACTTAAAATTTATAATAAATATAAAACATGAATATAGAAAACACAAAAGCTCAAATGAAAAAAGGAGTACTTGAGTTTTGTATTTTATCTGTTCTTTCGAGTGGTGATCAATATCCATCGGAAATAATAGAGAAATTAAAAGATGCAAAACTTATAGTAGTGGAAGGAACTTTATATCCCTTATTAATGAGATTAAAAAATGATGGCTTATTAAGTTATCGTTGGGAAGAATCATTATCCGGACCGCCACGTAAATATTATAAACTAACTCCTGTAGGGAAGCAATATTTAAAAGAATTAAAAACTTCGTGGAATGAACTGGTGGAAGCAGTGAATAAAACAATTGAAAAAAAGTAAATAGTAATTAGTGAATAATAAACAGAAATTAATAATAACTAAATCCAAATAAAATGAATCGAACAATAACAATGAATTTAAATGGCATCATTTTTCACATCGAAGAAGATGCTTACGACAAACTCAATAAATATTTGAGTACCATAAAAGGATATTTTAAAGATTCCGAAGGTCGTGATGAAATTATGAGTGACATTGAAGCTCGAATTGCAGAGATGCTTTCAGAAAAAGTAAGCAGCACAAAACAGGCAGTGCTTTTAACTGATGTTGAAAGTGTCATTGGTATTATGGGCAAGCCGGAAGACTTTGCCGATGATTCAGAAAGAAAAGGAAGTTCCGAAAAATCCGAATCCTCAAGTGAAAAAAATAGAGCTTCATATCCGAATAGCAAGAGAAGAAGGGTGTTTAGAGATACTGATGATAAAATATTAGGAGGAGTTTGTGCCGGAGTAGCTAACTACTTTGACTTCGATCCTCTATGGCTACGTGCCGCTTTTGCAATTAGCTTCTTTGTATTTGGTTCTGGCTTTTTGCTGTATATTATTCTTTGGATAATTATTCCTTCTGCAAAAACCACTGCTGAGAAACTGGAAATGCGTGGAGAAAAGGTAGATGTAAATAACATCGGAAAAGCAGTGAATGAAGAGTTCGAAGACTTCAAGAAAAAAATGAAGGACTTTGGACATGAAGTTAACTCAAAAGAAAATAAAGAGAAACTAAAGACATCTGCCCAGAAAGCAACAGAATTTATCGGAGATGTATTTCATAATATGATTCATGTTTTCGGGAAAATAGTTGCTTTCTTCCTTCTGTTTATAGGTATTGTATTAATGATTGCTTTATTGGCAACTATATTTGGAAGCGGTACAATATCTGTTTTTAATACCTCTACCAGTACTATTCATTATTCGTTATATGAATTCTGTTCTACTGTTTTGCCTGGTAGTTTGCCAATAATACTTGTGGTTATTGCACTTGTTTTATTTATTGGTATTCCCTTATCAGCAATGATTTATTTTGGAATAAGACATTTATTCGGTATCAAACAAAAGAATAAAATTGTTAAATACTTTTTCAATTCATTATGGCTTATTGGACTTTGTATGATGATTTATATTGGAATAAAAATTGGAAATGACTTTTCGGAAGAAGCAACCGTGAGAGAGAAAATAGAAATTACTCAACCGTCAACAAACCTGCTTAGTCTTGATTTAAAGGCATTGCCGGATGATGATATTGACGCAACCTATTATCATCACCGCAAACATAAAATAGATTTGGGTGACTGGGCGGTGATTTTGAAGGATGAAAATAGTTTCAGACTTGGATATCCTTCTATGAGTATTCAGCCAAGTGAAACAGACAGTTTTCAATTGATCGCAGTTAAAAATTCAAATGGAAGAAATAAAAAGGAAGCCACATCGTATGCCAATAATATTGATTACACTATAACTCAGAAGGACTCGGTCATCACTTTCAATAATTATTTTGATATTAAATCAAATGATAAATTAAGAGCACAGGATTTGAAATTGATATTGAGAGTGCCGGTTGGTAAAACAATTTTCTTAAGTAAACGTATGGAGAAAATAATTTACAATATTGAAAATGTAAGCAATACTTTGGATGGTGATATGGTAAACCGCAGATGGAAAATGACTAAGCAAGGGCTTGAATGTGTTGATTGTGATGGGCTTGAAATTAAACATAAACATAAAACAGGAGCCTATTAATTTCTGTTGCTTCCTTAAATGAAATCAAATTAAAAAGCAATTAAGTTTAATTTATCTGTAACATATTGTGATTGTAATTCGTCATACTGATAAATAACAATTAAATTTTTAAACCATGAAAAAAGTATTCACATTAATTATGGCTGCATTCATTGGCACTTCAGTTGCAATGGCAGGCGGAACACAAAGCATTCAGGAAACAATAAGCAAGCAGCTGATTGTGCCTGCTGACGTGCTAAAGGAAAATTACGAAAAGGTTACCATTGATTTTAAAATGAAACCTGATGGAGAAATCACATTGATAAGTGTGGATTCTCAAAACGCTGATTTGAAAAAGCATGTAATGAATCATTTTAAAGAAATTGATTTCAGTAAAGCAGAAAAATTGGCTGAAGGAAATTACAGCATTAATGTTTTCTTCAAATCAATGTAACTTTTTGTTAATCTATTCGTCTAACCTTTGAAATAGATTAAAAACGTTCTTTATTGAGGGGTTATAAAAATTTCGTGCAAAGAAAAAATAGGGGAATAAGTTAGTAGCATTTCTTATTCCCCGCCCCTTTTTATTCTTTATTTATGTTGATTTCATAGCAGCAACTGTAAAGCATTAATTTCATCATCACTCAAAGTTCTCCATTCTCCTGCTTTAAGATTATCAAGTTTCACATTCAGTATTCTTACTCTTTGCAGTTTTATTACCTGATATCCAAATTTATTACACATTCTCCGTATCTGCCTGTTTAAGCCTTGTTTCAATATTATTCTAAATACTCTTTTGGTATCAGGCTCAGGTTTTATTACACATGGCTTTGTAATCGCATCACCAATATCAACACCTGCCGCGACTTCTTTTAAAAACTGATTTCGTACCGGTAAATTAAGTATTACCAGATATTCTTTTTCATGTTCAAAATCCGGATGAATAATTTTATTTATAATATTTCCATTGTCAGTAAGAAGAATTAATCCTTCTGAATCTTTGTCCAGTCTTCCAATAGGTATTAATTTTTGCGGGTGATTAATTGCATCTATAATATTGCCTTCTACTTTTTCCGTAGTGCAAACTATTCCAATCGGTTTGTTATATGCAATTAGTATCATTATCGAGTTATCAAATATAGGTGTAAATATGGTTGCAAAAAATATCAGAACTGCGAAAAATCATGTTTCACATATTTAAATATTCTTACTTTTGTCCCGCTTGAGGTTTTTGATTGATATCATATCAAATCAGAATTAAAAGGGAATCAGGTGTAAATCCTGGACATTTCCCGATGCTGTAAGTTCGAATATATTTTTAACATTCATTGCCACTGTCCAAAATGATAAGGATGGGAAGGCGTTAAAAACAGAACAAGTCAGAAGACCTGCCAATAGCACGATTCAATGCTTTCGGGTAAAGAGCTAAGAATGGATAAGTGTTCAACTTTCTTTTCCGTTCCCTTTTTACTCCTTTATTAACTTTTAAATCTTTTTAAAATGAAAAAGGAGAATTTATTTCTTACAACGAGTTTGGTGTTAGCACTGGCAATCAATCTGTCTGCGCAGGATTCATTAAAAAACAAACAACTTGCAGAAGTGGTTGTATCCGCTTCGAGAACTGAACGCAATATTGATGATGTGGGCAGAAGCGTTACCGTTATCAGCTCAGACGACATTAAAAAGTCGGGAGCCAATTCTTTGGCGGAACTGCTAACCGAGCAGGAAGGGATATATGTTGTTGGAGCGGGGCAAAATCCGGGCATGACAACTAGTATTTTTACTCGTGGTGCTAACAGTAATCAAACAGTCATTTTAGTGGATGGTGTGAAGATTACCGACCCTTCGGCAATTAATAACTCGATTGATTTGTCGGAATTGTCACTGGCAAATATTGACAGGATTGAAATAATACGTGGCTCCCACAGCACTATGTATGGCTCTTCTGCAATTGGGGGCGTGGTTAATATCATTACTAAAAAAGCAAAGAAGCCCGGTTTGACTGTTGATGTGGCTGATACACACGGAAATTTTGGAAAGGGAACTTTGGAAGGAATAGATAATGCTTATATCGGATATGCTTTAAAGAACGGATTTTATATTTCTGCTGAAGGATTATATGAAAATTCAAAAGGCTTGAACGCTACTGTTGATACAATAACCAAGTCGTCCACATATCAGCATCCTAACCTTGCGGATAATTTCAATAAATGGGATGCTGCCGCGAAAGTGGGGTATATTCATAATAAATTTGATATTTATGCTTCTTATAAATATACGCAACAGCTTGCCGATGCTGATAAATCCGCGTATGTGGATGATGATAATTACACCATTAACTTTCATCGTGATTTATATACGTACGGTGCAAATTATAAATTAAATGACAGAATAAAATTCAGTTACACAAGCGGATACTCAACACTCAAGCGTATTTCCATTGATGATTCATCTTTGATTGACAACAATAATAACTATGATAAAACATTCAGCCGAAGTATTTATACAGGTAAATTATTAAGTAATGAATTGCAGGCAAACTTGAATATTAAAGGACTAAACTTAGTGCTTGGCGGTGGTGCCAACAGTGAGCGTATGACGGCAAATACATTGTATTATTATTATAATGCGTATGGTTTTCCGCCAGCTTACGAATCTTTAAAAACTTCGCTCGACTCTGTCAATCCTCATACTTCAACAGCCAATGCTTTTATGCATGCAGATATTGGAGGAGATATATTATCAGAAAAGATAAAAGCTTTTACTTTGTCGGGCGGGCTGCGGCTTTCTGATAACAATGCTTTTGGAACAAATGTTACTTATGAAATTAATCCTTCTGTAAAAATAAAAGACAGCGGATTGCTTTACGCAACTTATGCTACCGGCTACAATGCGCCTTCTTTATATCAGTTATATGATGCCACCAGGTATTTTACATGGGATAATAATTACACAACAGGTCTTACGCTGGGCAATAAAAAGCTGAATCCGGAAACTTCAAAAACCTTTGAAATAGGCTACAAGCAACACTTCAACAACATTACTATTTCGGTTGCTTATTTTCAAACGGTAGTGAAAAACGAAATTGAATACGTGTATTTATGGAATAAAAATGTGGCTGTTGATTCGCTCGGCTTGAACCCTAACCGAGATGATTATCGCGGAGATACTTACCTTAACTTAGGCACTATGACTACGGAAGGAGTGGAGATTGGGTTCAATAGTAAAATGGGCGAGAAGTTTATTGTGAGCGGAAATTTGAGCTTGGTAAGCGGTAAATTAACGTATCAGCCTTCAAGTATTGATACCTCACAAACCGGCGGAAACCATGTGCAGCTTTATAGTAACGGAGCTTTTATAGACAAAGAAGTTACAGTTCTCGGCTTGACAAGAAGACCAAATACTGCCAATCTTTCAATAACTTATATGCCTATTAAACGGCTTGCTTTGCGGGCAGATATGCGCCATGTAGGTTCGCGAAGCGATGTGTTTTATGATTCTTCGCTCGGACCTTACGGCGCTTTGAACACGGTGGGAGTAGCGCAATATACGCTACTTGATTTATCAGCAAGAGTGAATATTTACAAAGGATTGTGCGCATTGGCAAGAGTGGCAAATGTGTTCAATGAAAAATATTCTGAAATAAACGGATACACCACACGTGGCAGAGGAATTTATTTAACACTTCGATATTCTTTTTAAGGGTTGTTCATTTGTTCAATGGTTTATTAGTTTATTAGTCTTTGGGTGGTTTTTATTTTAACGCAAAATCAACACGTAGTTTTATTGAACAGAAATTTAATTGAAGTGAGTATGCAACATTCTTTGCTCACCACTAGAATTCCCAAGGTCAATAAATAACATCATTTACTCACCTCGGGAATTCCCGAGGTGAGTAAATAATGAAATTTGTTGCTGGAAAAACTACTGTGTAAAGTCGTAAGACTTACTATTGATGCTAATAGTAGCCTGATTGTCGCAGTTGCCACTACCGAAATCCACAACCCTGTTTGAAAGATTGGCAGGGGAGAGGGTGAAGGACCCTTTTTCAATGTAAGCACAGTTGAGGGCAATAATTAAGGGAGAATTAATAGTTGACGTGAAACTGTTTCCATCAATTCCTCTTCCACTAGAAGCTCCGGTGATGGAATAAATATCATCGAAAGGGTTAAATATAGTGGCTTCGCCCGAAATCCATTCCATATTCTGGCTGCAATTCAAAGAAATACTTCCACTGGAAGTATTGATGGCAGCATTTTGAACATTTATTAAGTAATTCAAATGTCCTGACGCATTTCTGCCTTTATTGGTGATGGAAAAACTACCTGTAATAATGGAATTATCATTATGATAATAATTGGTGAGTGTAATATTTATAACAGTTAACGAATCTCTGTATTTGCCCGAAAAGTTTGCTGTAATCACACCTCTGCGTTGATTGCCGTCGGCACATAAGCAGTTACTTGTTCCAAAATTAATGGTTAAAGTTTTAGGAAATGTAAAGGTATCTGTAGGAACAATGCTTGAAACGGCACAAGTGGAGGAGCGGATTTGCCAGGTAGTGTCGGTAAATTGACCAATGGATTTAATTACTCCAGTCAAAATGTTTTCTGAAAGTGAATTGTTTTCAGCAGCTGATAAATCGGTGTCTAGGTCTCTGTCTGATTTACGGCAGGAAAAAAAAATCAATGAAAATAAAATAACAAGAACAAATCCTGCGCCCCCGTTTTTTATTTTCATTGACAAATATTATAACCTTCAAAAAAGAATTATAACATTACTACAGTATATGTTGTTCCATTGAAAACAACGGTAGCAAGATCATCGCATGTTCCGCTTCCGTAATCAAGAGTGATGGGGTATGCAGGATAATTGGTCATCACCAGTGTAAATTTACCTGCCACAATCCAGGCGCAGCCAATATTAACCTGTAAAGGTGAATTGGTTACAATTGTATATGCATTCCCGGTAGAAGTAGTGCCGTTGGCTGTTCCGCTTATCATCCATACATCATCAAAAATATTTAAAGGAGTTGATTCGCCTTGAGTCCAAGTCCTGGTTTGATTGGTACTCCATGTTGTTATTCCGCCTGAAGTATTGGTAATAGTAGCATTATTTACAACCACTGTATAAACAAGATGACCTGAGGAAATATGTCCTTTATTTGTAATGGTTTCAGTCCCCTGAACTAAATTGTCATTATGATAAAATGCCGAATCAGTGATTGTGATAACAGTTGTAGAATCAGTAAAACGACCGGACATAGTTGCCTTAATTAAACCTCATCTTCTTACTCCATCACTGCAAAGTAAATCGGTAGGGCCAAAATTAATAGTAATATTCTTTGGCCAATTATTTACGTTCCAGGGAGAAATAGTTACAATAGGATAATTGGTTGATTGAGGAGCATGAATATTGGTACTGTCATTTGCCACTTTCCATACTTGCGCCCATATACCTGAAAAAGCATTGTCTGCAGTAGCATTTTCTGTGGAAGCAGAATAATCATTTGGTTTAGAAACAATACTTTTTTTACAACTTGTGTAAAACAAGGTTACAAGTAATCCAAGTGAGAGACTTGCGATAAGAACTTTAGTTTTCATTTTATTAAAATAGTTAAGTGAATATTACATCAAAGGTAATTAATTCTTTGATAAGTAATAAAATCGTGTTCATATTTATTCTTTTCATCCACAATTCCTTTTACCCGATTTGTTTCCTTCCATTCACTCAAATTCAGTTCCGGAAAATAAGTATCGCCCTCAAAAGTATGATGAATTATAGTGAGGTAAATTTTATCCGAGTAAGGCAAACTTTGTTTATATATTTCAGCTCCGCCAATAATAAATACCTCTGAATCTTTCGTTGCTTTGGCAGCAGATATAGCACTCTCAATGGAATCAACAACTATAGCACCTGTAGCTTTATAATCTTTCTGACGGGTAATAACAATGTTAGTTCTTCCCACAAGCGGACGAAATTTTTCAGGAATTGATTCATAATTCTTTCTTCCTGTAATCACACAATGTCCCATAGTTTTATCTTTAAAGAATTGCATATCTGCCGGCAAACGCCAGATAAGCTGATTATCTTTTCCGATTACATTGTTTTCTGAAACTGCTACTATTATTGAAATCATTGTTTAAAGAGTTTAAAGTCCAAAGTTTTAAAGTTCAAAGTTACGTTTGCAACTTTCTAACTTTAAACTTTGAACTAATTTATACCGCAACATCAGCTTTAATATGAGGATGCGGATCATAACCTTCCAGACTGAAATCTTCATATTTAAATCCGAAAATATCCTTTATTTCAGGATTAATATTTAAAGTAGGCAAGGGGCGAAGTTCACGAGTTAGCTGTAAATTAGCCTGCTCTATATGGTTAGAATAAAGATGGGCATCACCAAGTGTATGAATAAATTCTCCAGGTTTTAAATCACAGACTTGCGCCATCATCATCGTAAGAATTGCATAAGAAGCAATGTTAAAAGGAACACCAAGAAATATATCTGCACTTCGCTGATAAAGCTGACAACTTAACTTCCCATTCGCAACATAAAATTGGAAGAAAGCATGGCAGGGAGGCAATTTCATTTTATCTATTTCTCCCACATTCCACGCACTCACAATCATTCTTCTGCTATCCGGATTGTTTTTTATCTGATTTACAACTTGTGTTATCTGGTCAATTGTTCTTCCATCAGCAGCTTGCCAGCTTCTCCATTGCGAACCATAAACAGGACCGAGATTGCCATTTTCATCTGCCCATTCGTCCCATATTTTTACTCCGTTTTCTTTTAAATACTTAATATTTGTATCCCCTTTCAAAAACCAAAGCAACTCATGTAATATTGATTTTAAATGAAGTTTTTTTGTGGTAAGCATCGGAAATCCTTCCTGCAAATCGAAACGCATTTGATAGCCGAATACAGATATTGTTCCCGTTCCCGTTCTATCTGTTTTGGTGGCACCGTGTTCCAAAACATGTTTCATTAAATCGTGATATTGTTTCATTGTATAACTATGAATTAAGAATTTTTAATTTATCCGGGTTTTGACGTGTATCAAAAACTCTTTCTATGAAGATTTTAGATTTATCCAGACGATAAATTATCTTACTGTGACCTTCTATAATATATCTGTATTCAAACTTTAAATTATTTAAAGTTGGTTCAACCTGACCACTTTTTGGAAATTCAGAAAGTTGACTAGTATGCTTCAATATTTTTGAAGCTACTGATTCAGCAGTACGTTGCGAGGTTTGAGAAATAAAATCTATAATAATGTCTAAATCGTTTAATGCACTTTTTGTCCAAATAATTTCAAAAGAATTCATTATTTGAACTTGTTTTTGAAATATTGTTCTACTTCTTTTTGTGTATAAACCCTTCCGTGTTTAATATCTTCTTCAGCTTCATTTATTTTTGCAATAAATTCTTTTTTACTCATTGGTTTCAATGACTTTTCATATTCTTCAATTTTAGCTTTCTTTAATAACAGCTCAATTTCTTTAATAACGTTTTTGTTTTCGGTAAATGTAAGTTGGCTGATCAGTTGAAGTTTTCGTTCTTGTAATGTCATGATATAAATGGTATTAAAATATTTTGTAAAATTAAGAAAGGTTTATTCAATAAGATAAATTAACTTAAAGATACTTTTGAAAAGCTATCAACAAAAATTACATCAGGATGCCGGCAATAGTTGCTGACAAATAAGAAGCAAGTGTTCCACAGAGAAGAGCTTTCATGCCAAGTTTTGCAAGGTCATGTCTGCGTTCAGGAACCAATGCGCCAATGCCGCCAATCTGCATTCCTACACTGCTGAAATTTGCAAAACCGCAAATCGCAACACTGATAATCAAGGTGCCTTTTTCAGTAATTACCGGCACTGCATGACTTGTTAAGTTTTTAAAAGCAACAAATTCATTCACAGTAATTTTTTGTCCTAATAAAGTAGCTGCACTATTAATGTCTGCAGTCGGCACACCCATTGACCAAGCCATAGGATAAAATAGTTTTCCGAAAATAAAGTCCAAAGTTAAACCTGCATAAATATGTCCTAATATCCAATTTAACATTGCTATCAAAGCAATAAATCCAATTAACATTGCTATTACATTCATCGAAATTTTAAATCCGTCTGCAGCGCCGTGGCTTATTGCATCAATCAAATTGCTGTAATTGCTCTTCACTTCCAACTTCACATTTCCCATTGTCTGAGATTCTTCAGTCTCAGGAAAAACAATTTTGGAAATTACCAAAGCACCCGGTGCAGCCATTAAACTGGCAGCAATAAGGTATTCTGCTTTCGCACCCATAGTTGTATAAACAATCAAAATCCCGCCTGCAATACATGCCAGACTTCCACTCATCGAAGCAAGCAATTCACTTTTTGTCATTGTTGGCAGGTAAGGACGAATCATTACCTGTGCTTCTACCTGTCCCACAAATGCTGATGCTACATTACTCAAAGCTTCTGCACCGCTTACCCGCATTACAAAATTCATTGCTTTAGCAATTACAGAAACAATGCGCTGCATAATTCCTGCATGATAAAATACAGCCACCAAAACGCAAACCAGAATAATAGTTGCCGTTATATTAAATGCAAAAACAAATATTTCAGGAGAAGTATAATCTACATGTTCGCCTTTGTAATTATT
Organism: uncultured Bacteroidota bacterium; assembly: GCA_903870175.1. Taxonomy (GTDB): domain Bacteria; phylum Bacteroidota; class Bacteroidia; order 2-12-FULL-35-15; family 2-12-FULL-35-15; genus 2-12-FULL-35-15. The sequence goes on along the minus strand of CAIQBY010000412.1, from coordinate 4,364 downwards.
AGTTACAATGCCTCCATACACAAAGTTGGCACCTTCTTTAGCAAACTGTTCTATCTTTTGCATTCCCTTTCCAAGGAACTGAAAAAAGCGGGTTACCGGCGGCACTTTTAATACTAAAACTGCAATAAATATTTGAAGTCCGATACCGCTGAGAATCAGGCGGTAATTGATAGCTTTACGATTGTTAGAAAATAAGAAGGCGATGCCGAAAATTAAAGCAATACCTATTAATCCAATAAATCTATCCATAAGTATTGTATGTTATTTATGATTTCTTGCGGTTATTTAATTCATCACGAATTTTGGAAGCACGCTCGTAATCCTCATCGTGCAGCGATTTCTCAAGTAACTGTTGAAGTTCTTCAGTTGATTTTTTTAATAAACTTGTTTCTTCCATTTCCATAATATCATCTTCGGCAGGAAGTTCTTTTGTTACCGAAGCATCATCATCAAGTAATATTCCTGCTTTTGCAAGTATAAATTCGTAAGTATTTATCGGGCAGTTAAAGCGCACTGCCAAAGCAATAGCATCAGAAGTTCTGGCGTCTATTTCTACTATTTTACCAACATCATTATGGCAGATTAATCTTGCATAAAATATCCCGTCAACAAGATTATAAATAATTACTTCAGTAATATTTATTTCAAATCCTTCGGCAAAACTTTTAAATAAATCGTGAGTTAAGGGGCGGCTCGGAGTCATCTTTTCCAACTCAATTGCTATTGCCTGTGCTTCAAAACCACCTATTATTATCGGCAATCTTCTTTTGCTGCCTTTGGTTTCGCCCAATACAAGCGCATAAGCACCAGTCTGAGTTTGACTGTAAGATAATCCTACTATTTCTAATTTAACTTTTTTCACCTCATCCATCCTTAAATCATTATTGGCAAATCAAAATTGATTTTATTGATTTGCTTTAAACTTTTTCACTGCTTCTGTGAGCTTCGGAACAATTTCGAAAGCATCGCCAATAATACCGTAATCAGCAGATTTAAAGAAAGGAGCTTCTTTATCAGAGTTAATTACAACAATAGTTTTACTTCCATTTACGCCTGCCAAATGCTGAATAGCTCCTGAAATTCCAATCGCAATATATAAATCAGGGCGAATAGCCAATCCTGTCTGACCTACGTGTTCGTGGTGCGGACGCCAGTCCATATCAGCTACCGGACGCGAACATGCTGTAGCTGCTCCCAGTGATTTTGCAAGGTCTTCTATCATTCCCCAGTTTTCAGGTCCCTTCATTCCTCTGCCTGCCGATACCACTAATTCAGCATCTGCAAGGTTCAGTTCCGAAGTATCTTTTTTCACTTCTTTTACTTTTAGCGGAGAAGTAATTCCATCCAGATTAACAGCGAAATCAACTGCTTCAGCACTTCCATTGTTCAATTCCACAGGAAATGAATTAGGCAATAATGATATTATTTTTTTAGCCGAATGCAAAGAGTAAGTAGCAACTGCTTTTCCCGAAAATACATTTTTCTTTACTGTAAACGAATCTCCCGAAATAACAGGATTATCAACTGCTCCGGCCACAATTCCTGCTTTTAATTTAGCAGCCAATCTGGGTGCCACTTCTTTCCCTGTGAAGTCGTGTGCAAATATGATAACTGTCGCACCTTCAGCATTGGCAGCCTGTTCAATGGCAGCACTCAAATACTGACCATCAAGTCCGGCAAGTTTATCATTTTTTAATTTCAATACTTTTTTCGCTCCTGCCTTCCCCAAGTCGCTCAAATCGACATCACCAACAATCACTGCTGTTGCAGTAGTATTTAATTGCGCAGCTATTCTGCTTCCATAATTCACTGCTTCCAGCGAAGATTTTTTTACCTTCCCTTTCGAAACCTCTGTATATATTAAGACTGACATATATTTATATTGTTATTTTTTTCTAATGTTATATTCTTTTTTTTACGAAACCACTAATAAACTAATCGACTAATAAACCAATGAACTAAATAGCCTTCGCCTCCGTATGCAACAGTTCTATTAGCTTTTCAGGAGTACTGGCATCAATAAATTTACAATCAGTTCTTCCTTTCGACAATTCAAATAACGAAATAGAAGTCAATTTATCAGCAGCAATAGCCGGCACCTGCAATAAAGGTTTAGTACGGGCAGCCATAATGCCGCGCATGTTAGGTATGCGGGCTTCCGCCATACCTTTGGCAGCACCCAGTACCAGTGGCAAAGCACATTCCACCACTTCAGTTCCGCCGTCAATATCATGTTCAATAGTCGCCACATTATTCGCCACATCAAGCTTGGTAGCCAGCGATACAAACGGCAAATTCAGCAGTTCGGCAAGCATCGCGCCCACCATCGACCCGTTGTAACTAATCGTTTCCTTACCCGCAAGTATCAGGTCAAAACCTTTATCCTTCGCATACGCAGCTATCTGTTCGGCCACTGCAAATGCATCATTCGGCTCCGCATCTATCCTCACAGCATCGTCAGCCCCTATTGCCAGCCCTTTGCGTATAGTAGGTTCGCTGTCGGCAGCCCCAACATGTATTATCGTTACACTTCCTCCCTGTGCCTCCTTCAATTCCAAAGCACGTACCAACGCATACCATTCGTCAAACGGATTAATAATAAACTGAACACCTGCCCCGTTAAAAGCAGTATTATTATTTGTAAAACTAATTTTAGTAGTGGTATCGGGTACATTGCTGATACAAACCAATATTTTCATAACACTTATTTTATTATTTTTTTTTTAAAGAAGCGCAAATTTAACAATATCTATTATATAAAGAATAGCTGAAAGTAAAATAAATCAAATTTGGGCGAATAAAGTTTCTGCTGCCAATATAGATTAGGTGTTGCTTATATTAAAGAGTGAGTTTTGTGGTTGGCAAAAGAAGAATTGTTGTGTAAAAGAAGATTTGTTCTTTAAAAGAAGAATTGTTGGGTAAAAGAAGAATTGGGGTGTGAATAGAAGAATTTGCCTTGTCTTGTCCTGAAATAGGTTTACACAAAAAAGTGTAAAAATGGACAATAAAAAGAAAGAAAAAATCATTCAAAAGTCAGCAAGGTATTATACCAAATCAGAAAGAGAAGAAATAATCAAGGAATATCTCACCAGCGGAAGCAGTAAGCAGGCAATCTGGCAAAAATATACCGGAAGTGTCGATGAACGGGGTCATCTGTTGAGATGGATGCGTGAACTGGGTTATGCAGTTAATGTAAGAAGAAAAAAGCCTAGTATTGCATCAAAAACATTCAAGATGCCAAGGAAAAAAAAGCTGCCGAAAGAGGATGCGTCATTAAAACAGGACGATTCATTTGAAAACCTTCAATTGAAGAAAAGAGTTTCGGAGCTGGAAAAACAGCTGAAAGATGCTGAAATGAAAGCTATCGCGTTTTCAACGATGGTAGATATTGCTGAAAGAGAATTTAAAATACCCATCCGAAAAAAGCTCAATACCAAACCATAGAGGAGATGAAAAATAATTTTTCGCACATAGGCTTAGCCAAATTATGTGGATGGTTTGGTGTCACCAGACAGGCTTATTATCAAAACAATTGGGCAGGAATATCAACTGCCTTTGAAGAAGATATGATTATACAGGAAGTAAAAAATATCCGTAACAATCATCGCAGAATAGGTACAAGGAAGTTGTATGAAATGATTCAGCCTTATCTGCTTGAACATAAGATAAAAATGGGTCGTGATGGCTTGTTTGCAGTACTGTCAGCTAATCATCTGCTGGTAAGAAAACGCAAGAGAAGGATACAAACTACCAACTCTTACCATTGGTTAAGAAAGTATCCGAACCTTATCCGTGGGCTGGTTCCAACGGCTATCAATCAGCTTTGGGTAAGCGATATTACTTATTGGAAACTCAAGAATAATCACGTATACATCAGTTTTGTTACCGATGCGTATTCTCATAAAATTGTAGGTTATCACGTAGCTACGACACTGGAAGCCATTGAAAGCATCCGCGCATTGCAAATGGCTCTCTCTGCCTTGGGGGCAGAGAGCCATTTGCAGCTCACCCACCATAGCGACAGAGGAATACAATATTGCAGTGCTGCTTATGTAAAGCTATTGCAGGATAATAATATAAAAATAAGCATGACTGAAAGCGGGGATCCACTTGAAAATGCCATTGCTGAAAGGATAAACGGGATTATTAAAGATGAATATTTAGATGGTTATAATATTGAAACTATTAAAGATGCCAAGGAATTACTAAAGGCTGTTGTGGACTTATACAATAATGAAAGACCTCATATGAGTATCGGAAACTTAACTCCAAATCAAATTCATCATTCAGAACATGCAATTAAAACAGAAAAATTATGGAAGAACTATTACAGAAAAGAAACTACATTTGTAAACCAATTTCAG
>CAIQBY010000411.1 GCA_903870175.1 uncultured Bacteroidota bacterium | reverse complement strand
CATAAGTTCATTTATTACAAGAGTTCCTGTTTGCGGAGAATTTGGCACAGGAAATTTTCTGTCTTTAAGGCAGGAAGAAAAACTTGTAACAACAATAATAGTCATCATAAAAAGAAATGCTTTTTTGTTAGTTAACATCTTATTTATAGACTTTCTTTTAGTTTTTATTTTCATAGTTATTGATTTTATTGCTGAACAATGCGGGTAACCATAATTTGCTGCCCCATAATAGTTTTAATAAAGTAAATTCCTGCTGACTGATTACTCTGTTTCGCATCATAAGAAAGAATACGACTGCCTGCCGAAAACTCACCATCTGCAATGGTTTCCACTTTCTCCCCCAACACATTAAATACTTCAGCTTTCACTCTGCATGCTTCTGATAATGTAATGTGCAAATCAGTTTGTTCTTTAAATGGATTAGGGTAAACTTCCACCAATTGGTTGTTGGAAAGTACTGCAACATTTACAGTACTTGATGGAGCAAGCAAAACCAGAGAACTATCATAAGTAGCTGTATGTGTTGTATCCCAAGTGCGGGCAGTTGTATAAGTATTTAATATTGTATCGTATGTTCCTGAAGCATATACCATCTGTCCAGAACCTGGATCAAACGTAAAAAAACTTGTCGTCTGTAGATAACCGCCAGAATATAAATCATTAACTGGCAATTCGTAACCTGCTGTACCGGCTGTTACTAATGCGTTGCCAATTGAGGCACCGAAAAAGACAGCATCAATTGGAACTGAAGTAGCTGTAACTGTTGAAATATCCATCTCGAAAACTGCAATCGCATCAGCATTCGAACCTCCATTGCCAAGCACTCCTGCAGTTGCAGCATTGCCAAATCCATCTCCAGGTTGTGTACCTGTATCAATAACTCTTATTTTTACTCCTGTAGGCATCATGTTTGAACCACCTACATATACTACATCTCCGGCATTTACAATTCCCGAAGTAATATTGAAACCATAGGTAACTGTTCCGCCATTAATCCAGCCATTTGCTGTTGCAGTGCCATTGTTGGCAAATACTACACAATATGGTGTTACCGAAAAATCTATGTATTTGGTAACTTTTAATTCCACCCATTCGTTTGAAGAATCTTTACCTACCGGGTTTGCCAAAAACTCGGATATGATTAATCCTGTTGTTGAACTTGCAAAGGCAAACGATGCGAACATTGTAAACAAAGTTGCTGCATAAATCTTTATTCTTTTTTTGTAGTTGTCTTTCATTTTATTTCATTTTAATTTGTTGACAAAAGTCATGGTTGTATATTATTGCAATGAAAGTTTACTGTCAAATAAATATTATCAAAAATCAGTTAATGTAAATATTGAGTAAACAAAAAGAGTTGTATGTTAATTTAATCTTTCTTTTACGAATGATAGTAGTTGTGATGGAATATATTAGTAAAACAACCAATTACAGCAACGCAAATCTAATTAGCGAAAGTATGGTAATTGAATTAAAGTTATTCTTTTCGTAATTTCTAATGAAATTTAATAAAGGATTTAAGATTTCATTAAAGTATAAAATATTCAATTAAAATAAATAGAGTAGGGGAAGGGACTATGCTTCTTGTTATAATACTTTTAAGTGGCAATTATCGGTTTGAAATCTTTCAAATTATTTAAAACAAAATTAAGTGTTGATGTCTCTTTTATATTTTTATTAATTCGAACACATATCAGCAAGTGATAGAACAGCAATATCTCCAATGTTTTCAGCTAATGCTGCTGGAAGTATTTTACATTTATTAAAAGATTCAGGCAGTGCTTCTTTCTTTATTATATCGTTCATATAAGGTTCAAGGAGCGATTGAGCCCTGCGGTATATACCTCCAATAATAATCATTTCCGGGTTTAAAATATCAATTAACAAGGAAAGCCCTTTACCTAAATATGTTCCGCTTGTTTTATAAATTTCTATTGCTGTTTCATCTCCGTCGTATGCCGCTTCAGCAACTGATTTTGCTGTAATTGATTTAAGTTCATTAATACTTTTACAGAAAGAAACATGTTCGTTACGCATCAGTTTCTCTCTGGCTGCAATTTCTGCAAGCTGAGCAATGCCGCCGCCACTGCAAAATCCCTCAAACGAACCTTCTTTACCGAAGCCCAAAGGGCCGGAATCGGATAATCTAATATGCCCTACTTCGCCTGCCAAATCAGATGTTCCGGAATATAATTTGCCACTTAGTATTAATCCAGCGCCCATACCTGTTCCGAAAGTTAAAAAGATAATATTATTGCATCCTTTACCAGCACCATATTTCCATTCAGCAATAGCACAGGCATTAGCATCATTTTGAAGAATAGGTTTTTTGCCAAACCTTTTCTCTGTCATATCAACAATAGGGATAGCGTCCCAGCCAGGCAAATTGGGTGGTGATAATATTACTCCGGAATTGCTATTTAATGGTCCACCGCAACAGATTCCGATTCCTTCAATTGAAACAGTTGATAGAGCATGTGTTTCCAACATTTTTTTTGTAGCAACAAATAATGATTCTATCATTTCGAATACAGGTTTATTTGTTGACAAAATAATTTTATCAATTATCTCGAGTTCTTCCCGGTTATTTTTCTTCCCAATAACTACAGTGCATTTAGTGCCTCCTATGTCAAATCCCAACAGCATTAGTTTGTTTTAATAAAAAATTTATTAAGCAAAGCTATAAAAGATTGTTTAATCAGACATGTGAAAAATCAATTGCCTTATGGAATCACATTTGTTATTCAATTAGTTTAGAAAATGATAAATGAATTTAATCTCGAGGAAAAGATTTTTTCTTCTTTAAGAATTAAACATTTCCTTTACTTTTGGAAGGGAAATAATATTAAGCACAGTGCTTAAATTGAGAATAAATACAGAATAATATTTGGAAATACATTAGTACGAACGCTTTGCAGAAAGACATTAATGTTAATTCAAAAGATTATAACGAATGGCCTAAACATTGTTAGAAAAATGTTATCAGGCATCGGCTCACAATCAAATAATAATTTATTTGACTCCATTGTTATTTCTAATCAAGCAAAGGAAGTAGAGCATCAAGGTCAATCAGCGAAGTATTTAAAGGCTTCAATGCCGAACTGTGAAGTACAGTACTTAATTTTCTCAATTCAAACTTATCGCTGAATTTAGAATATGAATTCTCAATCATTCTCAGCAATTCAGGTTTGTCAATTTTATCTTCCAAATCTATTACATAAGAGTCTTCGCCGATATAAGTAAGTATTGTGTTTTCGCCAATAACAAAGCTGCAACTGAATCGGCAGGCAATTCCTTTTTTTGTAGAAACCCGTTTACGCATTACATCAAATTCTATTGTCGAAGTTATTTTTTCGTTAATAGCCAAATGATTTGGCGGCGGATTGTAAGTCCAGGTAGAAACCACAAGTTCTGTTTGCTCTATCATTTTTGTATTGATTAATTATAGCTGCAAATCTACCATTAATTAATAAGGTTCTACAAGGTTTTTTGTGGGATAGAAAAAAGGGAACGCATATTTAATTGAATAATATTGATTAAAATGGTTTAAACATTCAGATTTGATTTGTCCTCGCACAAGCTGGAAATAATAGTCACAGGCTGTTTTCTCTCGTTTTATGGTTGGGTTATTGGTTTATTCAAGAGGAGATTTAGGTAAATATACAGGATAAGTGCCCTAAACGCCAGGATAATTACCGGAAGGATTTTGGTAATTGCCGGAATGATTTCGGTAATTACCAAAATGGTTAGGACACTTACCAAAATGGTTTGGGTAATTACCGGAAGGATTTTGGTAATTGCCGGAGAGGTTTTGGCAATTACCAAAACGATTAGGGCAATCACCAAAATGGTTTGGGCAATTGCCGAAGAGGCTAGGGCAATTGCCGGAGAGCTTTAAGCAATTACCGAAACGTCTGGAGCACTTACCTTAGTATTTTACTGAATTAATTGATAAAAAGGGAAATTCATCTGCTTTTTTTCCATCAAAAGCATTAAAAAACAACAATGTGCCCTTTAAATGACAGCAATTGAATTTTACATAGATAGTGAACTATTATGTTGTCATTTCAATTAAAGTTGATTGGGCGTTGATTGTGGAGGTCGTTTATTCAGGGAAAACGAAATTCTGGTTGTTTTGGGTAAAAAACAGGTGTTGCTATAAACAAATTTCGTTAGAGAAATCAGTTATGCCATAGCCAAAAGTAGCATCCTGCTCGATTGCTTTTACAGGCATCTTGCCTATTTCTCACTGTTTTTTATACACAACTAACTTTGGACTTTGAACTTTCCAACTTCCAGCGCCTATTTCGTCTTCACATAAAAGTGTGAGATATTATTCTTACCCGTCGGGCGCTCATCAATCTCAATACTTTTTATGGTTTTAATCAAGTCCGAAAACTTTTTATGTCCATAATTTCTCGGGTCAAAGTCAGGGTGTTTTTTATAAATCAAGTTGCTTAAATTATTCAGCGAAACCCATTCATCTTCCTCCGTTAAATCATCAATGCTGTCGGTCAATAATTTATTAATCGCTTTGTCATTAGCAACAACTGCGGGTGCTTTCGTTTCTTTAGAAGCAGTTTTTGCCGGCGCAACTTCCTTCGCTTCCTTCTTTAAAATTTCAATATAAATAAACTTATTGCACGAAACAATAAAAGGCATCGGCGTTTTCTTTTCTCCAATACCAAATACTTTCATACCTGCTTCGCGCAATCGAGTGGCCAGTCTGGTAAAATCACTGTCGCTTGATACTATGCAAAAGCCGTCTACACCGCCAGTGTAAAGTATATCCATAGCATCAATAATCAATGCCGAGTCGCTTGAGTTTTTACCAGTTGTGTAGCTGTATTGCTGTATAGGAGAGATAGCATTCTCGAGCAGCACCGTTTTCCAACCGGATAAAGTTGGTTTAGTCCAGTCGCCATATATTCTTTTAAATGTCGGAGAACCATATTTTGCTATCTCTTCCAGCATTCCTTTAATGTTTGAATAAGGTACATTGTCAGCATCTATTAATACCGCAAGTTTTAATTCTTTTGTGTTTTCCATTTCAACTATTTTTAATAATTTATTGACTATTCGTTTTCGTATAGTCGCAACTTGTTTTTTAATGAAGTAAGTTCCGTATGCAAATCATCCACCATGTTCAACAGATGAGAAATTGCATCAATCCCTTCAATATTTATATCCAGTTCATAATGCATCCGAATCATTTTCTCCAGGTCTTTCAACTGACCTTTATAAATATATTGAGTTTCTTCCACCGTAGTTACTTCTATCAGTCCATATTCGTTCAACGAATTTATAAAAGCAAACTCCACATTATGAT
>CAIQBY010000410.1 GCA_903870175.1 uncultured Bacteroidota bacterium | reverse complement strand
TTTAAATAATATTATTATCCTCTGTGGACATTACAAGGGTGTCGACCAACGGGTTCGCGATCATTTTATTACAAAGGAGATTTCTATTGGTGATTATGTGCTTTCGGGTGGAGAATTGGCTGCAGCTGTTATATGTGATAGCATTATAAGGATTATTCCAGGTGTTATTTCAGATGAAACTTCTGCCCTAACTGATTCTTTTCAGGATAATTTACTGGCTCCTCCAGTTTATACTCGTCCGGCTGAGTTCAATGGGTGGAAAGTGCCTGATATATTACTTTCCGGGCATAATGAAAAAATAGAAAACTGGCGGCAAGAACAGAGTATTGAACTGACAAAAAACAAAAGACCTGATTTATTAAAATAATTATTTTTCAATTTCTGTTTCCCATCTTAATAATTAAGCTATATTTGCACTCCTTTTTCAGGAAAATTAAATAAATAAATAAAAAATAACAATGAGTTTATTATTAAAATACGCAGAAGAACAATTGACAGTTAAGGCTAATCACCCTAAATTTAAAGCAGGGGATACTGTTACAGTTCATTATAAAATTAAAGAAGGCGATAAAGAACGCGTTCAGCAATATCAAGGTGTGGTTATCCAACGCAAAGGAAGCGGAATTACTGAATCTTTTACTGTTCGTAAAATGAGTAACAACGTAGGTGTTGAGCGTGTATTCCCTTTACATTCACCTTATATTGATAAAGTAGAAGTAAACAAAATCGGTGTTGTTCGCAGAGCGAAAGTTTTCTATTTACGTGGATTAACCGGTAAAGCAGCACGTATCTCCGAGAAAAAACAATAATTTTATACAATTATTCATAAGACCCTTTCACGCATTTTGTGTGATAGGGTTTTTTATTTGTATTAAAACAAGTTCATATATTTTCAAAAGATGACATTACAGGAAGAAATTGACAGAAGGAAAACCTTCGGTATTATTGCACATCCCGATGCAGGTAAAACTACGCTTACTGAAAAGCTATTGCTTTTTGGCGGTGCAATTCAAACTGCAGGCGCCGTGAAATCAAACAAAATAAAGAAACATACTACGTCTGACTTTATGGAAATAGAGCGTCAGAGAGGTATTTCTGTGGCAACTTCTGTAATGGGTTTTGAATATAAAGGTGTTAAAATAAATCTACTGGATACACCCGGTCACGAAGATTTTGCTGAGGATACTTACCGAACTTTAACTGCAGTTGACAGTGTAATAATGCTTATCGACTGCGCGAAAGGGGTGGAGCCTCAGACGCGTAAACTTCTTGAAGTTTGCCGTATGCGAAATACTCCTGTAATTGTTTTTATCAATAAACTTGATCGTGAAGGGAAAAATCCATTTGATTTATTGGATGAAATAGAAAAAGAACTGAGAATTGATTTACGCCCATTAAGTTGGCCAATCAGTATGGGTAAAACGTTTAAAGGTGTTTATAATCTATATGAAAAAAGTCTTACCGTATTTAATTCAGGAGAGAAACAAACACTAGAAAATTCGATTGAAATTAAAGATTTAAATGATGGTACCCTTGATAAATTAATTGGTGAAGATTATGCGATTACTTTACGTAATGATATTGAATTATTAGAAGCTGGTTATCCTATTTTTGATAAAGAAGAATATCTTGAAGCAATGGTTTCGCCTGTGTTTTTTGGCAGTGCAGTTAATAATTTTGGCGTCAGAGAATTGTTAAACAGCTTTATTGAAATTGCTCCTGCACCACGCGGCAGAACTTCTGATACGAGAGAGGTGGCCCCAAATGACAAAAACTTCAGCGGATTTGTCTTTAAGATTCACGCTAATTTAGATCCTAAACATAGAGACAGGATTGCTTTTCTTCGGATTGTTTCCGGGAAATTTGAACGTAATAAAAATTATTTTCATGTAAGGGAAAATAGAAGTTTGAAGTTTTCGAACCCTACTGCTTTTATGGCACAGGAAAAAAGTGTTGTGGATGAAGCATTTCCTGGAGATATAATTGGTTTATATGATTCCAACAATTTTAAAATTGGCGATACGCTAACGGAAGGCGAAAAGATGAATTTCAAAGGGATTCCACAGTTTTCGCCTGAATTATTCAAATATGTTGTAAATATTGATCCTTTAAGAACCAAGCAACTTAATAAAGGCCTTGAACAATTGACCGATGAAGGTGTTGCTCAGCTTTTCACTAAACGAACTGACAATAGAAAAGTACTTGGTACAGTTGGAGCCTTGCAATTTGAAGTAATTCAGCATCGGTTGAAAAGCGAATATTCGGCTTCCTGCAATTACGAACATATTAATTTATTTAAAGCATGTTGGATTAGCAGCAAGGATAAGCGAAAGCTGGAAGAATTCATTCACGATAAGCTTCACCATATTGCAAATGACAAAGAAGGACGACCTGTATTTTTGGCTGAATCGGCTTGGGCTTTGCAAATGGCTCAGGAGAAAAACCCTGATATTAAATTCCATTTTATATCTGAATTCAAGGAAGATTAATAAAAACCATTCCTTTTTCAAAAATGAAGTCTCTTTTTAAAAAATGAGGTCTCAAATTATGAAACGAAGTCTTTTTTCTGAAAACAAGATCTCTTTTTAAAATTCTATTATTTTTCTAGCTAGAATATTATAAAACAAAAAAGCCCTCCGAAATTAATCGGAGGGCTTTTCTATATAAAATGAACTTACTTATTGTACAATCAATTTAACAGTACTGTTTCCTATGCTTGTTTGCACAGATACAGTATAGAAACCTTTTGCCAAAACAGAAGTATTAAGATAGGTGAAATGATTGCCTTGAGCCATAGAGCCTTTATTTTCAGAATAAACCAATTTCCCAGTAATATCATAAACGTTTATCAATACTGATGTTTCAGCAGATAATTTGAAATTAACTTTTGCAGCTTCATTTGCCGGATTTGGGTAAATACTTAAGGCCATTTCGTTTGTATATTCATTGATGCCCTGTGTGTTTTTATTGCCACGAATCATAATATCATCAATTGTGATTCCATTATCATCGTGCGAATTACTTAGAAAAGCAACGAAAATAGTTTGATTGGCATAAGCATCCAAAGGTAAACTAAACGGACGCAGTCTTCCACGTTTGGATATTGGAGCAGTTGTGCCTGCAGGATCCATATATGTTCCGTCTAAACCGTGTACAAAATAATTGGCTGCTGAAATATTACCATTATAACAGGAGAAAGTAAAATCAGCAAACACTGTATCCGTATTTACAGGAGGAGTACCAACCATTTCGCCTGCTCTGAAAATAGTATCATTAAATACTCCGAAGTCGTTGGTGGAATTTGAAATCAAAACTGAATATCTGTCCACATAACGAGGAGTTTGGAATGGTGCGGACTTCCAGAATAAAGTATCATGAGCACCCAATTTTATGCTTGGAGAGATACAATAATTGGCTTCCAAAGCGTTTGAACCGTCGCCAAGGTTTGTCCACGTACTTGCTGCCAACACAGAATTTGAATCTGGTTTTATTACACTGGTAGAACTAGTGTCAGACATACCTGTAGGATAAAGGTCATTTGGTGAAACTGGATATGACAAATACCAACGATTTGGACGATATGTAGAAGCGCCATTAGTTAATGGATTTGCATTAAATAAATACCAGGTGGTACTTGTATTAACTCCCGGAGGCGAATTTAATGTATCATAAGTTTGCCAGTGAGGCTGTTGAAAATCATTAAAAAGTAAAGTGTCCTGAGCTTTAGAAGCTAAAGTACCTAATAATAATGAAGCTACTAAAAGAATGTAATTTTTTTTCATTTGATCTAATTTCAATTAAAGTTTAAAAGTTATTTATTAAATTATTTCTGCAAAAGTAAGTAATAAAATTTAATAGCGAAATATTTTTAGCCTAAGATTCATATAAAAGAGTTCAATTATTTTAATAACTCCTCTATAATTTTATCTACGGAAATTCCTTCTGCTTCTGCTTTATAATTCCTGACAATTCTGTGACGAAGTATGGCAGCCGCAACCGCTTTTACGTCTTCAATGTCCGGCGAGTATTTACCTCTTATCAATGCATGACATTTAGCACCTATAACTAAATATTGAGATGCTCGTGGTCCTGCACCCCAGGATAAATATTTGTTTGATATTTCTGCAGCGTGTTCTGTGTTCGGGCGACTTTTCGATGCTAATTTAACAGCGTACTCCAAAACATTGTCTGTTACAGGGATTTTACGTACCAGTTCCTGAAAATAAATTATCTCTTCATTTGTAAGTATCTTTTTCAATTCTACTTTTCTGTCGGATGTTGTATTTTTAACAACGGTTATTTCATCTGCCATTTTGGGATAATCCAACCAGACATTAAACATGAAACGGTCAAGTTGAGCCTCAGGCAATGGATACGTTCCTTCCTGCTCTATTGGGTTTTGAGTAGCAAGAACAAAAAATGGATTGCCCAATTCATATCTTTTGCCGGCAGTAGTTACACTTCTTTCCTGCATAGCCTCAAGCAAAGCAGCTTGAGTTTTAGGAGGTGTACGGTTAATCTCATCTGCCAAAATAATATTTGCAAACAACGGTCCTTTAATGAATTTGAAATGGCGGTCGTCGCCTAATATTTCCGAACCAATAATATCAGAAGGCATTAGGTCTGGTGTAAATTGAATTCTATTATAACTTAAACCTAAAACATCAGCAATGGTATTAACCAACAATGTTTTCGCCAACCCCGGGACACCTATTAACAAACAGTGGCCTTTACTGAAAATAGATATTAAAACATCTCTTACAACCTCATCCTGCCCGATAATTATTTTACTGATTTCAGCATTTAGTTCTTTATACTTTACCACAAAAGCATCTGCAGCTTCTACTTCGGATTTATACATATCTTTTATTTTGTTTTTGGATTGTTAATTATTTGTATTTACCCATTTATTATTGAATGGGCAATTTTTATAGTCGTCAGCAATATGAACGTAAGTGCCGTTTAGTTTTCTTTTAATCCAAGCCTGTATGGCAGAATCCTGTTTTTTTGCCAAAGCAATAGCTTGTATTTTTTGATAATCATCAGTTAAATTTGCAGTATGTGGTGCAGTATGCGTTTTTAAATATAAAATACGATATGCCTGTTTTCCATCTCTTGTTGCGAAAGGCATTGGTTTAGTGTATTCACCAACTTTTAATTTATCAATTGCAAAGGCAACATTCTGATCCATTTGTCCCAATTCATCCATTTGGAAACGTGTTGCTCCTGTATTTGGATTCACTATTAGTCCACCGCTGTTTTTACTTTCTTCCATATCCGAATATTTTGCTGCCATTTCACTGAAAGTAGTAGTATCAACCGAAAGTTTTTTATAAATTGAATCTAAATCTTCTTTAGCTTTTAATAAGTCAGAGGCTTCTACTTTCGGTGCTATCAATAAACTTCGAGCATCCACTTCTTCACCTCTTCGTTCCACTAATTGAATAATGAAATATCCATAAACAGTCTCGAACACATCACTCACTTCACCTTTCTTAATTTTAAAAGCCTGTGCATCCCATTCAGGCACAAACTGCCCTCTGTTAATATGCTCATACAATCCGCCTTTGTTTGCCGAACCAGGGTCTTCAGAATAAAGTGCTGCCATTGCCGCAAAACTACTTTGCCCTTTCATAATACGATTCCGAATATCTTCTATTTTATCTTTTGCAGCCTTTTTTGCCTCTGGCGTAATAGAAGGTTTTTTAACAATTTCGCCCACCTCTACTTCCGAATTAATCAACGGAACAGAGTCTTTTGGAATATCATTAAAATAGGTTTTTACATCATTCGGTGTAACATTTATATCAGCAGTAATTTTTGATTGCATTTGCTGCGCCAATAATAAATCACGAACATTATCTTTTAAGTCAGTTTTAAAGTCTTCAATTGACTTACCATAAAAAGCAACAAATCTTTCTTCCGAGCCAAACTGTTGAATATAAAATTTCATTCGTCGGTCCATTTCCTGTTCCACCTGCGCATCGGTAACAGTTAAACTGTCTTTCTGTGCCTGTGCCAATAATAATTTCTGATATAGTAATTCTTCCACCAGTTTGCAATGTGTGTCAGCATTCACAGGCTCCTGCTGAGTTATCATTTGTTGATACTGAGTTTCCAACTCTGATTGAAGTACAGGATTGGAGCCGATTACAGCAATTATACGGTCTATCACTTTTTCCTGAGCATTATTAATTCCTGATATTAAAAGCAGGACTCCTAAAAGAAATAACTTATTTTTTATTTTTATCATTGATATAAATTTCTGTTTTATTAGTGTTTGCTGCTTCATTATACACGTCCTCTTTCATCTTTGAAATCAACTGCAGCTTCCGTTTATTTAAAATTATGTTCTTAATATTTTCTTTCTCAAAACTCAAAGGCGAAATACTGTTACGAATTTTAAAACCTTTTATATTCAGGAAATAACTGTTCAGCGAATCACTTACTTCCACATATCTATTATTCTGCAAAAATAACTCTTTATTATAGGTTTGAATCGGAATTTCTTTCAACAAATCATCAAATAATAACCAGGAATTATCATCCAGAAAAAAATTCTCGGCAAACTGATGACAATATCCTGCTAACTGTTCCTTGTCTTTTGCGTTTTCCGATTTATAAAGTTGCCTCAATTTCGCAATGTTTGGCGCCTTTTTACTCACCTTCACATATACTACCTTTATAATATTATCCTTCAATTGAAAGTCATTCTGGTTTGCTGTATAATACTTTTCAATCTCCTGATTATCTATCACAGTATCCAATTTTTGTTTTACCAGTTCCTTTTCATACGCATACGTGATGAGCGAATTACGATAATCCTGCAATTGTTTTTCTACATCTTTCTGTTCGTCACTCAAATTGTTTTCTGCCTTTTGCACCACCAGGGTTTCATGCATCCAATTGTCAATGTACTTTTTCAAAAGTTCCAGACTGTCTTTTGAAGGCGTACCTTTCGGAACAATATTTTTTATTTCATCTTCGTATAAATAAGCTGTGCCTGCTTTGGCAATCGCTTTCTTTGAGACGTCTTTAGAAGGAGAAATGTTACAACCTGCAAACACACAAAGAATAAAAATATAAATTACTGACTGTTTCAATTCGTTTTCCTTTTATTCTTCTCAATGGCAAATAACTAAAAAAGTTTATGACGAGCATTGCGCCATAAACTTTTTCAGTAGTATTTATTACAAAATTATTTTACGGTTGCAAGCACTGTTTTATCAATGTTCACAGGATATTTACTTTTCAGGGATGTTATCCAGTTTTTCTCAAGATAGGTTTGATAATCTGCCGTTACCATTCCTTTTGCATCCTGATATGTTTTCGGTTCAGGCTTCAATAATTTGTTGGTAACAACAATTATTGTCTTCTTATCTTTTTCCGATTTAATATCGGCTGATGTTCCCGGATTCCAGTTTTTATCTACAAACTCATTTTCTCCTTTATTAAACACTTTGCTTTCCACCTGAAGATTCAATTGAGAGTCTTTGTTTATAGCATCAGTAATTTCTTTTTCAGTCTTTTTCTTCTTCATCAATTCACGAACTTTACTTGCAACCTTTTCATCACTGCAGCTGTAAACAGAAGCATCGGCGCGCTCTTCGTACATGTATGAAGATTTATTCTTCTCATAAAATTCTTTCGAACCTGTTGAATCTTTCACCGCTTTGCTCCATACTTTTTGATCTGTTAATTCAAACAAAAGTATTCCATCGCGATATTCCTGCATCAACGATTTAAACTCAGGATATTTTGCATCCAGACGTGCTTCTTCAAAAGAAATAACTGTTTCGTCAACAAACTGTTTGTAAAACTGATTTACCACCATTATGAAATCCGATTTAGGACGTTTGCTTTGGTGATTAGCAATGTAACTTGCGAAGTCAGTCTGAGTATAATTTTTATCATTCAGCGTGAAAATGGTTTTATTCAAACCTTTTGCTTTTGCAACATCCCATTTGCCATCGAATAAAGTAGTGTCCATTACCTTATAAAAATCATCGCGCATCTTCAGGTTTTCCTTGAATTTATATTCCGCTTTTAGTTTAGCAATCAACGATTCGCGACCTACCTGAGCACGAGAATCTTTTGTTACTTTTCCTTTCAATTCGCTTTTCATATCATCAAATGAAGCCAAACCGCGTTTGTCTTTCAACAAAATAATATGCCAGCCGTATTTTGTTTTTATTATCGGGCTCACGTCTCCTTTTGTTTTCATTGCAAAAGCTGCTTTTTCAAATTCAGGTGGCATTTTATAAGTACCAAACCAAGGAAGTTCTCCGCCTTTTTTTGCTGATGCTTTGTCATCCGAATATTTTTGTGCCATATCTTCAAACTTCGCTTTGCCTGATTTTATAGAATCATAAATCTGAGTTATTTTTTTGTACGAATTAAGCGAATCTTCCTTGCTCATATTTGGTGGCGATTTCACCATAATGTGCGACACAAGCACTTCTCCCTGTGCCGGACGACGGTCGGAAACTTTAATAATGTGGTATCCGTAACGGGTACGAATCGGCATCGAAATCTGACCAACTTT
>CAIQBY010000409.1 GCA_903870175.1 uncultured Bacteroidota bacterium | reverse complement strand
TTTGTTGAGATGCGTAATAATGTATTTCTTCTTTTGTCATATTTTAAAATCAGATAACAAAGGTAGGTAAAAGAAATAAGAAAGTAGATAGAATGGAATTAAATAAGTATATAGAAAAAATAATCATAGGGATAAGTACTATAATTAATATAATTTTACAAACAATTAAAAACAAAAACAAAATGAAAAAACTTTACATTATTATTTTAGCAACATTTTTCTCTTTAGAAATAAATGCACAAACATGGACAATATTAAATAGCGGAACGACAACTTATTTGCAGGGGGTTGCTGCTATTAGCCCAAGCGTTTGTTACGTTTGCGGATTTTCGGGGTTGATAATGAAAACAATAGATGGTGGTGCAACTTGGGTTACTCAAACAAGTAATACTTCATCCAATCTTTATTCTATTTGTTTTACAAGTGCAACAACAGGCGTGGCTGTGGGAGATGGCGGTACAGTGCTGAGAACTACAGATGGCAGCACATGGAACGTTGTTTCTTCATTTACAACAGACGGATTGCGAAATGTATCTTTTTATAACGCGAGTACAGGTTATGCAGGCGGTGGCGGCGCAAGTTATGGTTCTGTTTTTAAAACAACTGATGGAGGCGCAACATGGAATCAGCAAACCAATGCTTCGTTAAATGCTATTTATGGTATAAAATTTACTTCTGCAACTGATGGTTACTTTTGTACTTATGGTGGTGAAATATATAAAACTACAAGCGGTGGCAGCAGTTGGTTAGCTGAAGTAAGCGGAACAACAACTGTAATGTCTGGGCTTGATTTTCCGAGTGTGAATAATGGATTTATTGTTGGCAGAACAGGTATGATAAGAGGTACAACCACAGCAGGAGGCAGTTGGTCGGGTATTACAAGCGGTACTACAGATGCACTGTCGGATGTGAAATTTGCGGATACTTTAGTTGGTTTTATAATGGGAATTAATCTTTCGACAAGTACAGGAACTATTCTGAAAACAACAGATGGCGGCGCCACTTGGGCAATAAGTTATCCGGGAACTCAGGGTTTGGTAAGATGCAGTTTTGTAAATAGGAACTGTGGGTATGCGGTAGGTTATACAGGAACAATTATAAAATATACTGTTTCCTGTACCAATCCACCTGCAACGATTACTCCGCAAGGAAATACAACATTCTGTCAAGGCGGCTTTGTTACTTTAAATGCGAATACAGGAACAGGATTTACATATCAATGGTATGTAAATGGAAGTTTGTTAAGCGGTTTTACAAATAGCAGTTATACTGCAACTCAATCAGGGAATTATACTGTTGTTGTAAGCAGTGGTGCATGCAGCACCACCAGTACTGCAACAGCAGTTACCGTTAATCCTAATCCAACCGTAACTCTTGGCTATATTGGCAACTTAATTAATAATAATTCAGCTACAATAACATTAACAGGTAGTCCAGTTGGAGGAACTTATTCCGGTGCGGTTTCAACTTCTTCATTTAATCCACATACAGTTGGGTTGGGAACTAAAGTTATTAATTATAGTTATACCACAGGGGCTGGATGCAGCGGCAATGCAAGTATAAGCACAATTGTGTATGATACCACAGGTAATGTCTGCACCACTTATGATACAATCACCACACTTATTTCGGTAACCGATACTTTAATAATACATGCTGTACTTACAGGAATAAGTCCGCCAAACAATACGAATACAATAAAAGTATATCCGAATCCCGCTTCCGACCACATTTATATCAACTTCGGGAACTATAGTTCGATGAATGGATATACCTGTTCTATTACAAATACCTTGAGTCAGCAGGTGTTTTATACGCTTATTAATCAGCAACAATATTATATTGATTTAAATACCTGGACAGGACATGGATTGTACTTTCTTACTATAAGGAATGCGGCAAACAGTGTAATAGAAGTGAAAAAGATAGTAATACAATAATACCAATAACTTCACAAACAATAATTATTAACAATTAAAAACAAAAACAAAATGAAAAAACTTTACATTATTATTTTAGCAGCATTTTTCTCGTTAGAAATAAATGCACAGGCTTGGACTCCACTTACAAGCGGAGCAACCAATTGGCTTTATGGAATTACTTTTCCAAATGACAATACAGGATATTCTGTAGGTATCGGCGGTCTAATTTTAAAAACCACAAATGGAACTAATTGGACTCCTCTGAATTCAGGGACAACTATTGATTTGTATTGTTGTCAACATACAGCTCTTGACACAGTCTATGCATCAGGAAATACAGGAACAGTAATTAAAACTACTAATGGCGGTACGACTTGGACAACCTTAAATACAGGAAGTACTCAGCCACTCAGATATGTTTTCTTTGTTGATGCAAATAATGGATTTGTATGTGGCAGTTCGGGAACAATTTTAAAAACATCAAATGCAGGAGCAACTTGGACAGCCCAATCTTCGGGAACAAGCCAGGTTCTTTATGCAATTTATTTTTCTGATATTAATAATGGTTGTGCTGTAGGGGCAGCAGGAACAATAATTTATACAACTAATGGCGGCACAACTTGGAATCCAGCTACAAGCGGAACAACTAATACTATTTATGGCGTTTGTTTTACCAGTGTTACTACAGGTTATGCGGCTGCCGATGGAAGTACTGCATTAAAAACAACAAATGGCGGAAGTACCTGGTCTCCTATGAATACGGGCACATCTAGTCAAACATTGACAAGTGTTAAATTTTTGTCCCCTAATACCGGTTTTATTTGTGGCGGGAATTTGGCAGCCGACACAAGTACAATTATTAAAACGCATGACGGAGGTACAACGTGGACTTGGGAAGCAACTAATACAACCAGATTGGCGAAATTTTGTTTTCCTAGTTTCAATGCAGGATATGCTTGCGGATATGCTACAATAATAAAGACTACGGAAATAAATGCTGGAATAAATAAAATTGAAAACAAGGTTAGCTGTACAATTTATCCTAATCCATCAAAAGGTAAATTCGAAATTACGATTAATGATAAATCAAATACAAAAACGACAGTTAAAGTTTTTAATACTTTAGGAGAATTAATTTATTCTATTGAAACAGGAAAAAACAATATTGAATTAGATTTATCTAATCAAGCAAAAGGTACTTATCTGATACAGATAACCGATGATAAGAAAAATGTGGTGAATAAAAAAGTGGTGGTAGAATAGATACGAAAGGCTAATAAAGCGAATTTACTAATCCAAGTACATCACGATTCCTAAATTCGAAAGATTGGTTATCTGAACAAAAAAGTTAATAATGAAACTTACAGGAGATAATAATGATGTTGGTTTTGCTAACTTGATATACAAGTCGGTGTTCTTTAGTTATTCGTCTGCTCCAGCAACCTTTAATAAAATGTTTAAGTGGTTCCGGTTTTCCAATACCATCAAAAGGATCTTGTTCAATTGCTTTAAGAAGTTCAACAATTTTAGAATAGATTTTTTTGTCAGCAGTTTTCCAATTTTCAAATTGTTTGAAAGCGGAGGTAGTAAATGAAGTTTCCCTCATTACAACTTGTCGATACTAACCTTAACCAATTTTCCTTTTTTAGCTTCTGCCAGCGATTCTTTCAAATGCTTGCGATTAGCTTCGGTTGAAAGCAAATATTCAGTTGTATCAGGTTCGTCTTCTATGGTAATAGAAATAGTTTTACTTTTAAAAAGCGTTTTAATGCTTTTTAAAAATTTTTCGTCAAGTTCGTTCGCCTTAACTATAAATGATGTGTACATAATTATTTTTTTACAAAGATAACTAAAATAATAGAGGTAGTGGCAAAGAAATTAGGAATTAAGAATTAGGAATGGTAAGAGTGTAACACTTGATATGAGCAGCTATGCAAAGGGTGTTTGTTTTGTGCAGATAACAGATGCAAATAAAAATGTGGTGAACAGGAAGATAGTGGTGCAGTAAAAATAAAAAAGGTAAAAGAAAAGTCCCGTTTTGATTAAAGTCAAGGCGGGACTTTTTTAGATAGAATTAGTATGAATTGACAGAAAAGAATTTTTAGAACAATAATTAACCATAGATTTACAAACAATTAAAAAAAAGAAAAACAAAATGAAAAAAACAATTACAACAATTATTATCGCAATGTTTCTTACATTATCAATGTATTCACAAACATGGACTCCGCTTACAAGTGGAGCAACTAACTGGCTTTATGGAATTAGTTTCACAAATAACACTACTGGAATTTCTGTTGGTATTGGAGGAGTAATTTTAAAAACCACAAATGGTACAAGTTGGGCTCCTTTGACCTCGGGAACAACAGTTGATTTATTTCAATGTCAATATACATCACTCGATACAATATATGTAGCCGGCAATGCCGGAACAATTCTAAAATCAGTTAACGGGGGAACTAATTGGGCAGCGTTAAATTCAGGAATTACTACTGATTTAAGAAACCTGTACTTTGTAGATAATAATATTGGATTTGTATGCGGAGGTCCCGGAGTTATTTTGAAAACTACAAATGCAGGTGCCACCTGGACACCACAATCTACCGGAACAAGTCAGGTTATTTATGCTGTTTATTTTTATGACAGTAATAATGGATGTGCTGTAGGATATAATGGTACAGTACTTTACACTTCAAATGGCGGGTCAACATGGACACCAGGCAATAGTGGTACAACCAATACATTGTATTCCGTGTTTTTTACAAGTGCTACCAATGGTTATGCAGTTGGTGATGGAAGTACAGCATTAAAAACAACTAATGGCGGAAGCACCTGGACTCCATTTACTACCGGTACATCGGGACAGACATTGACAAGTATTAAATTTTTATCTTCTACAGTTGGTTATATATGCGGAGGGAATGCATCGGTAGACACAAGTACAGTTATTAAGACTATTGACGGAGGAGCAACTTGGGGATGGGAAGCTACTAATACAACACGATTGTCAAAAATATGTTTTCCAAGTCTGAATGTAGGTTATGCATGTGGATATACTAATATAATTAAATATACTGTTTCCTGTACTAATCCACCTGCAACGATTACTCCGCAAAGTGGAACAACATTCTGTCAAGGCGGCTTTGTTACTTTAAATGCTAATACCGGTAAAGGATATACGTATCAATGGTATGTTAATAGTACTTTGTTAAGCGGTTTTACAAATAGCAGTTATACTGCAACTCAATCTGGGAATTATACTGTTGTAATAAGTAATGGAGCATGCAGCACCACAAGTTCAGCAACTACTGTTACAGTTAATCCTAATCCAGTTGTAACTCTTGGCTCTATTGGCAGCTTAATTAATAATAATGCAGCTACAATAACATTAACAGGAAGTCCTGCCGGAGGAACTTATTCCGGTGCGGTTTCAACTTCATCATTTAATCCACACGCAGTAGGTTTGGGAACTAAAGTCATTAATTATAGTTATACTACAGGGGCGGGATGCAGCAGCAATACAAGTATCAGCACTATTGTATATGACACCACAGGTAATGTTTGTACCACATATGATACAATCACAACTTTTATTTCAGTAACAGACACTCTGATAATTCATCCTGTACTCACAGGCGCTAGTCCGCCAAACAATACAACTACAATAAAAGTATATCCCAACCCAACGTCAGACCATATTTATATTGATAATGGCAATTATAGTTTGATGAGTGGATACAAATGTATTATCACAAACACATTAAGCCAGCAGGTATTTTTCTCATTAATAAACCAACAACAATTTTATATAGATATTACAACATGGGGCGGCAATGGTTTGTATTTTCTAACAATAAAAGATGCTGCGAATAATACGATAGAAATAAAAAAGATTGTTATCCAATAATCCATTCAAAAAAAAATAGAAAAAAGTGAGATACAAAGGGGAGTTATTTTTGTACAGATAACAGATGAAGAGAAAAATGTGGTGAATAAGAAAGTGGTGGTAGAGTGGGTACGGATTATTTTAAAAACGAATTTACGAATCTATGTATATCTCGATTCATAAATTCGTAACTATTATTAATTCACACCAATTAATTAAGCCTTCAAAAAAAGCCCCTTATATAATGTATAAGGAGCTTTTTTAGGTTTTATGGGCATTAATAGTTCTAATCTGTTAAATAAAATAAAAATATTTTCAACCCCTGTTGTTTATATTAATTACTTTATTACCTTTGCCGTCCCTAAAAAAGCAGGGGAGTGTTTTATTTGACAGGAAAAAGAGAAAGAGGAAAACACAAAGAATTGGCTTTATTGCCTTTGTTGGCAGGAGAAGCAGGATAATAGTTTTTGTAAAATAAGAGTAAGAATTAGTTAAATAAAATGATACAAACAGACATAAAACAACTTTCGCTGAAAGATTTAGTTGAAAGAATAAAGGAAGAAAAAGGTGCTTTGGCTAAGCTAAAGTTAAACCATGCCGTGTCTCCTATTGAAAATCCTGCTAAAATAACTTACAGCAGAAAAACAGTAGCAAGATTACAAACAGAACTTCGTGCAAGAGAAATAGCTGACGCGAAAAAATAATGACAACAATGGAAGAAAGAAACTTAAGAAAAGAAAAAGTTGGTTTGGTTACCAGTAACAAAATGGACAAATCAATTGTAGTATCGGTAGAACGTAAAGTGAAACACCCGAAATACGGTAAGTTTGTGAACAAAACTACAAAGTTTGTGGCTCATGATGAAACAAATACCTGTAACGAAGGAGATACTGTTAAAATAATGGAAACCCGTCCTATCAGCAAAAATAAATGCTGGAGACTGGTTGAAGTAGTGGAGAGAGCGAAATAATTTGACAAATAAGTCAATTTAATATTTGATAATTAAAAAAAGAAATGGTACAACAGGAATCAAGATTATTAGTAGCAGATAACAGCGGCGCAAAAGAAGTGCTTGTTATCCGTGTACTTGGAGGAACCAAAAAAAGATATGCATCGATAGGTGATAAAGTGGTAGTAACTGTAAAACACGCTTTGCCTTCAGGAAATATTAAAAAAGGTGCTGTGTCGAAAGCAGTAGTGGTAAGAACAAAAAAAGAAATCAGCCGTGCTGATGGTTCTTATATTCGTTTTGATGATAATGCTGTAGTATTGTTAAATGCAACAGATGAATTAAGAGGAACCCGTATTTTCGGACCTGTAGCCCGTGAATTGAGAGATAAGAATTTTATGAAAATTATTTCTTTAGCACCAGAAGTACTTTAAGAATTAAGAATTAGAAACTAAGAATAAAGATGTCAACTAAATTACATATTAAAAAAGGAGATTCGGTAAAAGTTTTGGCCGGAGATTCAAAAGGTCAGGAAGGCAAAGTGCTTTCTGTAGACAAAGTAAAAAACAGAGCTTTTGTGGAAGGTGTAAATATGGTATCAAAACATACTAAACCTACTGCTCAAAACTCAGAAGGCGGAATTGTAAAACAGGAAGCTTCAGTTCATATTTCTAATTTAATGGTAATAGAACCGGGAACAGGCAAACCTACCCGTGTTGGCAGAAAATTAGATGACAAAACAAATAAATTAGTACGTTTTTCAAAAAAATCAGGGGAGGTAATTAAATAATGGCTTATTCACCGCGTTTAAAAGATAAATATAAAGCAGAAGTAGTTCCTGCTTTACAGAAAAAATTTGGTTACAGCAGTTCAATGCAAGTACCAAAGATTCAGAAAATATGCTTAAACCAGGGAGTTGGTGATGCTGTTTCTGATAAAAAATTAATTGAAGGATCAATTAAGGAAATGACAACTATAAGTGGTCAAAAGGCTGTTGCTACTATATCTAAGAAAGATATTTCCAACTTCAAACTTCGTAAAGGAGTTCCAATTGGAGTAAGAGTAACTTTAAGAGGGGATACAATGTATGAGTTTTTGGACAGATTGATTTCTGTTGCTTTACCTCGTATTCGTGATTTCAGAGGTATCAATGATAAAGGATTTGATGGAAACGGAAACTACACTCTGGGTGTTACCGAGCAAATCATTTTTCCGGAAATTGATATTGATAAAGTAAACAAAATTATGGGTATGGATATTACATTCGTAACTTCTACCGGTAATGATGAAGAGGCATTGGCTTTGTTAAGCGAATTTGGAATGCCATTTAAAAAGAAAAATAATTAGTATTTAAAGATAGTAGACTTAAAATAAAAAGAGAATGGCAAAAGAATCAATGAAAGCAAGAGAAGTAAAACGTAAACATCTTGCTGATGTATATGCTGATCGCAGAAAAGCATTAAAAGCTGCTGGTGATTCAGTAGGATTACAAAAACTTCCAAGAGCATCATCTCCAACCCGTCAACGTAACCGTTGTAAATTGACAGGTCGTTCAAGAGGATATATGCGTCAATTTGGTCTTTCGCGTAACACATTCCGTGAAATGGCCTTGGATGGATTGATTCCGGGACTAACAAAGTCAAGCTGGTAGTATCCAGTTTGCAGACAGAAAAGAGTATTAATGTATAATTATCCTGCGTGCGGGATAAGATATAAAACTAAATAAAATGACAGATACAATTGCAGATTACCTTACACGAGTAAGAAACGCTATTAAAGCAAACCACAGAATAGTAGAAATACCATCATCAAACCTAAAGAAAGAAATCACTAAGATTCTCTTAGAAAAAGGTTACATCACCAGTTACAAATTTGAAGATTCGACCACTCAAGGCACAATTAAAATTGCTTTGAAGTACCATCCAATCAGTAAACAATCAGCAATAAAAAAATTGCAAAGAGTTAGTTCTCCTGGTTTACGTCAGTATGCAGGTTCAACAGAACTTCCTCGTGTATTGAATGGATTGGGTATCGCTATCCTTTCTACTTCAAAAGGTGTAATGACCGATAAAGAAGCGAGAACTCAAAAAGTTGGCGGTGAGGTTTTATGTTTTGTTTATTAATAGTTAAGGAGGAAAGAAAATGTCAAGAATAGGTAAATTACCAATCACTCTTCCGAAAGGAGTTGAAGTAAGTGTTTCGGATAAAAATGTTGTGACAGTTAAAGGCGCTAAAGGTACCTTAACTCAAAATATGGATTCGGCTATCACGTTGAAAAACGAAGATGGCAAAGTAACTGTATCTCGTGCAACAGATCAAAAACGTCATAAAGCAATGCACGGTTTATACCGCGCTTTAATTGCTTCAATGGTTAAGGGTGTAAGCGAAGGCTATAAAACAGAACAGGAACTTGTAGGTGTTGGTTACCGTGCAGTGAACAAAGGACAATTGCTGGAACTAACTTTAGGTTATTCTCACAACGTTACTTTTGAATTGCCAGTTGAAATAAAAGTAACTACTACAGCTGAAAAAGGTAAAAATCCTACTGTTATAATGGAAAGTTCCGATAAACAATTGATAGGAATGGTTGCTGCAAAAATACGCTCGTTACGTAAACCTGAACCGTATAAAGGAAAAGGTATTAAGTTTACCGGTGAGATTTTGAGAAGAAAAGCAGGTAAATCAGCAGGTAAATAATAAATAAAAATTCACTATGTCGGCTAAAACCGACAGCAATAAGGTAAAAAAATGTCAGTAAGAAAAGAATTTAGAAGAAACAGAATTAAGCAACGTATCCGTAAGGTAGTTACAGGCGATGCTCAAAGTCCAAGACTTACTGTTTTCAGAAGCAATAAAGGAATTTATGTTCAGTTGGTGGATGATGTAACAGGAAAAACACTTGTTGCAGCTGGATCAGCGGACAAAGGAATTGCTGATGCAAAAGTTAACAAAATAGATCAGGCTAAATTAGTTGGTAAAGCTATAGCTGAAAAAGCAACACAGGCAGGAATTGCTTCTGTACGTTTTGACAGAAATGGTTATTTATACCACGGTAGAGTAAAATCATTGGCAGAAGCTGCACGTGAAGCTGGATTAAAATTTTAATATTTATACTATTTAATACGTAATAATGTCAAACGCAAACATAAAAAGAGTAAAGTCAAGTGATATCGAATTAAAAGATAAACTTGTTAGCATCCAACGTGTAACTAAAGTTACTAAAGGAGGTAGAAATTTTACATTTTCAGCTATTGTTGTAGTTGGAAATGAAAAAGGGATTGTTGGTTACGGTTTAGGAAAAGCAAAAGAGGTAACTGATGCAATTACTAAAGGAATTGATGATGCGAAAAAGAACCTTATAAAAGTTGCTATTGTAAAAGGGACAGTTCCTCATGAACAATACGGGAAATACAGTGGTTCTCTTGTGTTTTTGAAACCAGCTGCTCACGGGACAGGTGTTATTGCCGGTGGTGCGATGCGTGCAGTTTTGGAAAGTGTTGGTGTAACTGATGTATTAGCTAAATCAAAAGGTTCGTCAAATCCTCACAACGTAGTTAAAGCTACAATGGATGCATTGATTAAAATGCGTGATGCAGCAACAGTAGCTCAACAAAGAGGTATTTCAATGGAAAAAGTATTTAACGGTTAATAAATCAATTTGAAGATTTTCAAATAAAAAGAAATGGCAACAATAAAAATCAAACAAACAAAAAGCGGTATCAATCGTACTGAGCGTCAAAAACGTACATTGAGAGCATTAGGGTTTACCAAAATGAATCAGGTTTTGGATAAAGAAGCAAATCCTCAAATATTAGGAATGCTTAAAAAAGTTGAACATTTAGTTACTGTAATAGGGTAATTAATAAGTAATAATTAATAGGTAATTTAAAAGAGATGAATTTAAGTAATTTAAAACCAGCAGAAGGTTCTGTAAAAAACGCTAAGAAACGTATAGGTAGAGGACAGGGATCAGGAAAAGGCGGAACTTCAACAAAAGGTCATAAAGGGGCTCAATCACGTTCAGGATATTCTGCAAAAAGAGGTTTTGAAGGTGGGCAGATGCCATTACAAAGACGTGTTCCTAAATTTGGTTTCAAAAACATTAACCGTCAGGAATACCGAGGAGTTAATTTAGATGTTATCCAGGGATTGGTAGATACTAATAAGGTTAGTGCAATTGATTGTGCTTTCTTAATTTCAAAAGGACTTGCACATAAAAATGACAAAGTGAAAATACTTGGTCGTGGAGAATTGAAGTCTAAAGTAGATATTAAAGTTCATGCATTTTCAGCTTCAGCTAAAACAGCTATTGAAGCACAAGGAGGAACTGCTGAATCAATTGAAAAAGCATAATTATATACAGTAAAAACTGTTTTATGAAAAACTTAATAAATACATTACGTAACATTTGGAAAATAGAAGACTTAAGAGTTAGAATTCTTAATACTCTTGGTTTTATTTTAATTTACCGTTTGGGTTCGTATATAGTTCTTCCAGGTGTTAATTCGGAAGCTCTTGCGGCCACAAATGCTAAATCGAATGAAGGTATTGTAGGTTTGATAAATTTATTTGCAGGAGGAGCCTTTTCTCGCGCTTCTGTTTTTGGTTTAGGTATTATGCCTTACATATCTGCTTCTATCGTTGTTCAATTATTAGGTATGGCTTTACCATATTTCCGTAAATTACAACAAGGAGGAGAAAGCGGTCGTAAAAAAATTAATCAGATTACCAGATTCTTAACAGTAATTATTACTCTTTTCCAAGCTCCTGGTTACATTGCATCACAAGTGGCTAATAAAGCAGGTGTTGTTAATGATCCAAGTTCTTTTTGGTGGATGCAGTCAGTGTTAATTTTGGTAACAGGTACTATGTTTGTTATGTGGTTAGGTGAAAAAATTACTGATAAAGGTATTGGGAATGGTATTTCCATTATTATCATGATTGGTATTATTGCCCGTTTACCATATGCTGTTTTCACTGAGGTAGCTATGCGTGTTGGAGATGAAGGCGGCGGATTAATTATGTTGTTAATTGAAATGGTTCTTTTATTATTGGTTATAATTGGGTCAATTATGTTAGTGCAAGGTACAAGAAAAATTCCTGTGCAATTTGCTAAAAAGATTGTTGGTAATAAACAATATGGCGGAGTTCGTCAATATATACCATTAAAGGTTAATGCCGCAGGGGTAATGCCAATAATATTCGCACAGGCGATAATGTTTATTCCATTGACTATCGCAGGTTTTTCACAATCAGAGTCATTAACAGGATTTGTAAGTATATTTTCAAATCATTACGGATTTTGGTATAATTTAATATTTGCCTTAATGATTATAGTGTTTACTTATTTCTATACAGCAATTACGGTTAATCCGAATCAAATGGCAGAAGATATGAAGAAGAATGGAGGATTTGTACCCGGTGTAAAACCAGGTAAAAAGACTGCTGAGTTTATCGACTTGATTATGTCGCGTATTACTTTGCCGGGTTCTATTTTCCTTGCTATTATTGCTATTTTACCTGCTTTTGCAATTAAACTAAATATCCAACAGGAGTTTGCACATTTTTATGGTGGAACATCTTTATTGATTTTGGTTGGTGTGGTATTAGATACATTACAGCAGATAGAAAGTCATTTATTAATGCGTCATTATGACGGATTGATGAAATCAGGAAGAATAAAAGGTCGTACTTCGATGAGTATGACGACAGCGTAATACAAGCAGAAGGGGTTGAGTTGTGTCGAAGGGATTGTATTATAAGACAAAAGAGGAGATAGAGTTAATCAGAGAAAGTTCTTTACTTGTTGGAAAAGCTTTAGCCGAAGTAGCAAAAGTTATTAAACCCGGTGTCACTACCTTATCTTTAGATAAAGTAGCGTTTGAGTTTATTAACGATAACAATGCGGTGCCAGCCTTTTTGAATTATAATGGTTTTCCAAATTCATTGTGCATTTCAGTAAATGAAGCAGTAGTGCATGGAATACCTGGAAAATATGAATTAAGAGATGGTGATATTGTTTCGGTGGATTGCGGAGTTGTAAAAAATAAATTTTTTGGAGATTCTGCATATACCTTTGCGATTGGCGAAGTAAAAGCTGAAGTTTTAAAACTAATGGAAGTTACCAAAGAATGCCTTTACAAAGCGATTGAAATGGCAGTTGTTGGTAAACGTTTGGGAGATATTGGTGAAGCTGTTCAATCACTTGCAGAAGCAAATGGCTACGGTGTTGTCCGGGAATTAGTCGGACATGGCATAGGACAGGATCTTCATGAATCACCAGAAGTACCAAATTATGGTAAAAAGGGTAATGGGATGAAACTTCAGGAAGGGCTCGTGATAGCAATTGAACCAATGATTAACCTGGGGACAAGAAAAGTGAAAACGGAAAGCGATGAATGGACAATAATAACGGCAGATAGATTACCATCTGCACATTATGAACATACTATTGCTGTTGGAAAAGCAAAAGCTGATATTTTATCATCTTTTGAATACATAGAAGCAGTTTTAAATAAAAAGAGTAATTAGAATTTATAATATTAATATATGGCGAAACAAGCATCAATAGAGCAAGACGGAACAATTTTAGAGGCATTGTCAAATGCAATGTTTCGCGTTGAGCTTGAAAATGGACATGTGATTACAGCTCACATTTCAGGAAAGATGCGGATGCATTATATTAAAATTCTAACAGGAGATAAAGTGAAGGTGGAGATGTCGCCTTATGATTTAACAAAAGGCAGAATTTCCTACAGATATAAATAAGAGTAAAAAGTAATAAGTTAAAATAATATGAAAGTAAGAGTATCAGTAAAAAAGAGAAGCGCAGATTGCAAAATTGTGCGCAGAAAAGGAGTCTTGTATGTAATAAACAAGAAGAATCCTAAATTTAAACAAAGACAAAAATAATAAACAGTATTAAGTATTATGTACAGAGTATTAATAACTTTGGACTTTAAACTTTAAAACTTTAAACTAAAATAAAATGGCAAGAATTGCAGGTATTGATTTACCAGGAAACAAAAGAGGAGAAATAGGCTTAACATATATTTTCGGGATTGGACGCAGTACAGCTCGTAAAGTATTAAAAGAAGCAGGTATTGATAATGATACTAAAGTTTCGGAATGGAACGATAAACAGTTAACTGATATTCGTAACATTTTAACTGAAAAATATAAGTTGGAAGGTTCTCTGCGTTCCGAAGTACAATTAAACATTAAACGTTTAATGGATATTGGAAGTTATAGAGGGATTCGTCACCGCTTAGGTTTGCCTGTTCGTGGACAAACAACTAAAAACAATGCGCGTACCAGAAAAGGTAAACGTAAAACAGTTGCAAACAAGAAAAAAGTAACTAAATAATAATTAAACCGGTTAACGTTACAGTTAACGATCAAATAAAAATAAATGGCAAAAACAAATCAACAAACTACTGCAACAAAAGCAGTAGCCAAGAAAAGAGTGGTAAAAGTAGAAGCTGTTGGGCAAGCCCACATCAACGCTACTTTTAACAACATTATTATTTCTTTAACTAATAATGCGGGGCAGGTTATTTCCTGGTCGAGTGCAGGTAAAATGGGCTTTCGCGGTTCTAAAAAGAATACGCCTTATGCTGCTCAGTTAGCTGCTCAGGATTGCGCTAAAGTAGCTCATGATTTAGGTTTAAGAAGAGTAAAAGTATTTGTTAAAGGCCCGGGTGGAGGTCGTGAATCGGCTATACGTACTTTAGCAGGTGCAGGAATTGAAGTGAGTGAAATAATGGATATTACACCTATTCCTCATAATGGTTGTCGTCCGCCAAAAAGAAGACGTGTTTAGAAATTCAAATATCTAAATTCTAAAAATAATAATATAAAATTCAACAAATAAAAAATGGCAAGATATATAGGTCCGAAATCAAGAATTGCAAGAAAGTTTAAAGAACCGATTTTTGGTTTTGATAAAGTATTGGAAAAAAAGAATTACCCTCCGGGAATGCACGGGTTATCAAAAAAACGTGCAAAACAATCTGAGTATTCTGTTCAGTTGCAGGAAAAGCAAAAGGCAAAATATACTTACGGTATTTTGGAGCGTCAGTTCGAAAAAATCTATCACATGGCGCAACGTGCACATGGTGTAACTGGTGAAGTTTTGTTGCAATTAATAGAATCCCGTATTGATAATGTTGTTTACCGTATGGGTATTGCACCTACACGTAGCGGAGCACGTCAATTGGTGAGCCACCGTCACATTACAGTGAATGATAAAGTTGTAAATATCCCTTCTTATATTTTGAAAGCAGGGGATGTTGTTGCAGTACGCGAACGAGCTAAAACAATGGAAGTAATTACTGTTTCGGTAGCGAAGGCAGCAAATATTTACCCTTGGATGGATTTTGATAAATCGTCTTTATCCGGTAAATTTATTTCTATACCTGAAAGATCTCAAATACCTGAGAATATTAAAGAACAACTTATTGTCGAGCTTTACTCTAAATAATTAGTTCATTAGTTTACTGGTTCATTAGTCAATAAGTAAAAAGGAATACACATAAATAATAATAATAAACAAATAATATATATAAAACATGGCAATTTTAGCTTTTCAAAAACCTGACAAGGTTATAATGGTTAACTCCAGTGATACAGAAGGACAATTTGAGTTTCGTCCTTTGGAACCTGGTTATGGAATTACAGTAGGGAATGCACTTAGAAGAATTTTATTATCATCTTTGGAAGGTCATGCAATTACTACTGTGAAAATCGAAGGTGTTAATCACGAATTTTCTACAATAAAAGGTGTTACTGAAGATGTTACTGAAATAATATTGAACTTAAAACAAGTTCGTTTCAAAAAACAAATTGATTCTACCGACTTTGAAAAAGTAACAATCAACG
This sequence comes from uncultured Bacteroidota bacterium, assembly GCA_903870175.1. GTDB lineage: Bacteria > Bacteroidota > Bacteroidia > 2-12-FULL-35-15 > 2-12-FULL-35-15 > 2-12-FULL-35-15. Next base: position 36,500 of record CAIQBY010000409.1, on the reverse strand, counting down.
TTACCGGTAAAAATCAATTGACAGCTGGAGATATTGGTAAATTTACAAATGGTTTTCAAGTATTAAATTCTGATTTGATTATCTGTAATATGGAATCAAATGTGAAATTGAAAATCGAAATCACTATTGATAAAGGTCGCGGTTATGTTCCTGCAGAGGAAAACAAACCTCTTAGCGGTCATGCAGGTATTATTCCAATCGATTCGATTTATACTCCTATTAAAAATGTTCAATACAGCATCGAAAACTTTCGTGTGGAACAAAAAACGGATTATGAAAAATTGGTAATGAATATTGTTACTGATGGTTCAATTCATCCAAAAGAAGCTTTGAAAGAAGCAGCTAAAATTTTGATTCATCACTTTATGTTGTTTTCTGACGAACGTATCACAATGGATACTGAAGAGAAATTGGCAACTGAAGAATTTGATGAAACATCATTACACATGCGTCAGTTATTGAAAACAAAATTAGTTGATATGGATTTATCAGTACGTGCATTAAATTGCTTAAAAGCTGCTGATGTTGACACCTTAGCTGATTTGGTTTCATTTGCAAAACATGATTTATTGAAGTTCCGCAACTTTGGTAAAAAATCATTAACTGAATTGGAAGATTTAGTGATAAACAAAGGTTTGACTTTCGGTATGAACCTGGCGAAATATAAATTAGATAAAGAGTAATAAATATTGAATATCGTTTATTGATTATTGTTTATTTTGAACAGCAAACAATAATCAATATTCAGTAATCAATAAACAATAATAAAAAAATGAGACACGGAGATAAATTAAATAACTTAGGCAGAAAAACTGCTCACCGCAAGGCAATGTTGGCTAATATGGCTAGTTCATTGATTATGCACAAACGCATCAGCACAACTGTTGCTAAAGCAAAAGCTTTGAAACTATATGTGGAGCCGCTTTTAACCAAATCAAAAACTGATTCGACACATTCTCGCCGTACAGTGTTTGCTTATCTGGGAAACAAAGAAGCTGTGGATACGCTTTTCAAAGAAGTATCAACAAAGATAGCTGACCGTCCGGGAGGATATACCAGAATATTAAAAACAGGTGCCCGTATGGGAGATAATGCTGATATGTGTTTTATCGAGCTGGTTGATTACAACGAAAACATGTTGGGTGGCAAATCTGCTGCTAAAGCAAAAGCTTCAAGACGTGGTGGAAAAAAGAAATCAACAACTGCAAACGATGCAACGGTTGATTCTACTGAGACTACAACAGACGAAACAACAAAAAGTGAATAAGTTGTTAGAATAAAATTATAGTTCTTTGAAAAGGATAAAGTATTTTTGCTTTATCCTTTTTTTTTGAATGAGATATTAAATAATATATGAAATACATAACAAAATCCCCAGCCATTTTATTACTTGAAGATGGTAAAGTGTTTCACGGAAAAGCTGCCGGAATGATTGGTACGGCAACCGGTGAAATATGCTTTAATACAGGTATGACAGGCTATCAGGAGATATTTACAGATCCTTCTTATTTCGGACAGATAATAGTTGCAACCAATGTGCATATTGGTAATTATGGTGTGAATAAGGATGAAGTGGAATCAGACTCGATAAAAATTGCAGGATTGATATGCAAGCAGTTTGAAGAATTTCATTCGAGGAAACGCTCTGACGGCTCACTGAAAGATTATTTTATCAAGAATGGAATAGTTGCTATTTCGGATGTGGATACTCGCGCTATTGTAAGATATATAAGAGATAAGGGTGCAATGAATTGCATTATTTCTTCTGAAACACTTGATGTGGAAATACTGAAGGAGAAACTTGCTAAAGTGCCTTCGATGGCGGGATTGGAACTTTCGTCAAAAGTAAGTACCAAGGAAGCTTATTATGTGGGTAATGAAGATTCTGAATTAAAAGTTGCAGTGCTTGACTTGGGTGTGAAGAAAAACATTCTTCGCTCACTAGTGGAGAGAGGCTGCTATTTAAAAGTGTTTCCGCAGAAAACTACTTTGGAGGAAATGATGAAATGGGAGCCCGATGGTTTTATGATTAGCAATGGACCCGGCGACCCAGGCGTGATGAAGGAGGAAGCAGCCAACATTAAAAAGATAATTAACTCGGGTGTGCCTACTTTTGGGATATGTCTCGGACATCAATTGATTGCTGAAGCTTCGGGTATATCTACGTTTAAGATGCATAAGGGACACAGGGGAATTAATCATCCGGTGAAAAACCTTATTACAGGCAAATGTGAGATTACTTCGCAAAACCACGGCTTTGGCGTGAAAGCGGAGGATGTGGCGAAGGTGAAGAATATGGAGATTACTCATATCAACCTTAATGATAATACTATTGAGGGTTTGCGATATACCGACAGAAATGTGTTCTCGGTGCAATACCACCCTGAAGCCTGCCCGGGCCCATTAGATGCACGCTACTTGTTTGATGATTTTGTGGGGATGATGAAGGCTGTTGAAGTTGGGAATTAGGTGATTGGCAAACCTTGAAGATATAATAATAAATAGTGGTGTGAATATCTTCCTTACCTTTGTAATACATTTCGTCTAATTTAATTTTATTAAACAATGAATACGGAACAATTAAAATTCAATCTTATTGATAAGCTGATTGCGCTTAAAGATACAGAGTTGCTTCATAAGGTAGAAAAGCTATTATCATCTGCTAAGGTGGAAAGTTCGGAAACGTTTCACTTAACTGCTTCACAGGTAAAAATGATGGAAGCCAGTGAAGAGGATATCAAAAAGGGGAGAATGATTTCGGATAAGAAATTAAATGAGGAAGAAGATAAATGGCTAAACAAATAGTTTGGACCATTACCGCACAAGAAGCGAGAAAAGCCATACTTGAGTTTTGGATAAAACATAATAAAAGTAAAACATATTCCCGAAAGCTTGCCAAACAATTTAGAGCAAGAACAGCCTACCTGTCAAAGAATAATTACCTCGGAAAACCTACTGACTTTAAAGATGTGCATGTAACATTTGTTTCGCACTTTTCTTTGTTTTATAAGGTAACACCTTCAGAAATAATAATTGTAGGTATTTGGGATAACAGAAGAAACCCTGAAGATTTGATTAAGAATATTGATTCTTAATTCTTTTACCTATCTTTGTTTTGCATCTCTACTAATTTAATTCTTCTCAATATGAAAAAGCTATTCTTATTTATTGCATTCGCTTCTCTGTTTATTAGTAAGAATATTACTGCACAATGTACATCTTGTAATATTATTATTTCAGGAATGGATGCAGCTAACCATATTATTGTTCCGGGTGATACATTTTGTATTACTTCAACAGGTACTTGTACAGGTTTGTTGACTGTTGCCGGAGGTACGCTTTGTAATCAAGGGCATATTGGTTCTTCAAAAGTCAGGGTAACAGGTACAGGTAGTATTTTTACTAATTATGGTACTATTAATTCTTCTAATATTTTAGTCGATAGTGGTGGATCATTTAATAATACTTACACAGCAATTGCAATTATTGATAGTTTAATTATTAAAAACAATCATTCCAATTTTGTTAACGCTGGAAGCCTTAAATCTATAAGGTTGGCAGTAGTTGATAGTTCAAGTCTAGATAATGGTGGTAATCTTACATGTGATTTTTTAAGTGATTCCTTAAGCAGTATTAATAATATAACGGGATGTATGACTATCAATTATGATTTTTATAATGCCTATAACAGCTACTATATACTTGATAATGCAGGTTGTCTATATGTTGGAAGAGACTGGTATAATTCAACCGGTTCAACTTTTCGTTATCTTTTTAGTAATGTAACCGTTGTTAGAGATTGGTATAATTCTGCTCTTATAATTTCCAGTAGTGGTTGTAATGGAGGTTTTTCGATAGGTGGATATTCTTCTAACACTGGAACTATTGGACAAACCGCAGGTGAGATATTAGATATATGTGATGCTGGGCATCCTGCAGGTGGATTAGACCTTAATACAGGTACTATTATTAGTACTGTTGTTTATTGCCAATGTATTCAAAGTTGTGCACTAAGTTGTAGTACTACAGTTAATATTCAAGAAACATCCCACCCCGCCGCCACCATCACCCTTTCTCCCAACCCAGCCACCACCACCGTCACCATATCCATTTCTTCTTTCACTGCTAATCGACAATTAATAATTACTGATGTGCTTGGCAGAGAAATAGAACGTGTAACAATAACCAATAATCAATCAACAATAAACGTTACCCAATGGAATAACGGTGTTTATTTTTATCAGCTTATTGATGATAAAGAAACCAAGGCAGGGAAATTTGTGGTGAGCCATTAGCCCTTCGACTACGCTCAGGGTGACAGAATTACGAATTGGGAATTACGTATTGAAGCTGCTGTAGCTTCTTTTTCTTTTTTATATCTTCAAGTATTTTATCGGCAATAGACCATGTAATACGCTCATTAATATATGGTATGCAGGATGTTCCACGAAGCGCTATGGAGTATGAAAATTTTCGTCCTTCGGTACCAATGTCAGTGCGGGTTATCATCTGATGAAATTCAAGATGATTTAATGTTTTCTTTACCTTTTTTATCTTTAGATTTTCACAAAATGCAATTATTTCGTGGTTTTCCCTCGGTCCTTCCGACAGAAATAAAACAATTTGCATCTCAGCATTTGTTACAATCGGATAGCAGGAATAATTCAGGTTATTGCGTCTGTCGAGTAGAAGTTGTGTGATTGGCTGAAAAAACTTAATTGTTTTTACTGCTTTTTTATAGAGTAGTACGCTCAGTATTTTCGTTTTCATAAGTTGTTTGTATTATAATACAGGACAAACCTAAGTAATAAACTTCCAAATAAATTTTAATTGGATATATAATTAGGAGTGAAAAAGTGCACCTAATTATTTTGACATCATCCACAACAATACCTTTACCGCGTCGGAAGTCAATAATTTTATCACCGGCAAGTTCTTTGAACACTATTAATGCAAGACTTACATCAGCAGCAACTGATTTGCAGGAAACGAATAAAAGGAGGAAAGGTGAAACAAAAAGTTGCACATCCCGAATTAGAGTTTCAAAACGGGAAGCAAACGCTTTATGTCGAAACCCATCAAATTAAAAGTGGAAGCAAACGCTTCACGACGTTCCGCAGCAGATTAAAATCGAAAGCAAACGCTTCACGACGTTCCGCAGCAGATTAAAATCGAAAGCAAACGCTTTACATCGTTCCGCAGCAAATTAAAAGTGGAAGCAAATGCTTTACGTCGTTCCACATCAAATTAAAAGCGGAAGCAAATGCTTTACATCGTTCCGCAGCAACGGAAGATAGTAAAGCGTTTGCTTTCGCAAAATACAGTGTAATAAATAAAAGAGAAGTAATAATAAGTAGTATTAACAATTAAAAACAATTAACAATGACAAAACCATGGCAATATGCCGCTAACCAATTTCTGGCTGCTACAAAAAAGAGTTACAGACTGGCAGCAATTTTAAGTAAAGCACATTATGCTTTTTTACAGAAAAAAGTAAACGATTTTCCGTTAGACCCCGATTGGGCAACATTATGCGACAGGTACAAAGATGTGCATGTGCCCTACATTGCAGCGTATGATGCCTGGGTAGCTGCGGGCGGCTCGCTGAAAGGCAATACATTAAGCCTGAAAAAATTATTTAAACTGATACCTGCCCAGCTGGATTTGTGGATGGGGATGATATTTCCGTTTTTTGCAAAAGGCTCACCCGGATTTGTAGCTCTGTTTCCGCGCGACCGCAAGCCATTCACAACAGGAGAAACTGACATCAAAATAAGTGCAGTAAACTCATTGACCATTGCCATAGGCGACAACGCGGATTTGGCACCCACCAAATTGCTGGTAATTGATGCATATAATGAACTCGATAAAGCACGCACCATTCAGGGAGGAGGCAAAACATCAAAGAGCACCGGCAGCGAAACGGTGGAAGACGCCCGCGTGGCAGCCATGAACATGCAATACCGGAACATGGGATTTCTGGTGGATAAATATTTTGATACACCCGAAAAGATTGAACCTTGTTTCGATTTGCTGAACCTGCGTACCAAATTGCAATCGATATTCAAACGTAAAATGAAAGTAACCGAACTGTCGGTACTTATCGAACGTACTTTTGTAGAAACAGATATAATGCGCATAAAAGCAATGTTTAATGCAACGCCTACCGATAGTGTATCTATGTACCTCAGCAGCACCAAAGGCGGTATGGACAGCACAGCCGTAAATGTGGCAAATAATCATGAAGCCAAAATAAATATGTCGGATTTCGGTATCACCGATTATGCCGCACACCGCTTCCTCACGGCAGTTACAGTAAGCAATACTAAAGTGGTTGAATTATTTGTGGAGTTGTATTAAAAAGTACGGATAACAAATGATTCGAATTTACGAATCTGATGTTGATGAAAATAAAAAGCGTTTTGCAAGAGATTGTGAAACGCTTTTTTATTTTGATGAAGAGAAGGGTGAATATATTGTGGTATATTTACAGATAATTAAAAATAAAAGGAGATGAGAAAAATTACTTTAATAGTTATTATTTTATTTTATTCTTTTTTTTCTAATGCACAACCTCTTTCCGGGACATATACTATTGGAGGCGTTAATCCTGATTATGTTACAATTTCTGCTGCTAGAAACGATTTGTTTAATTGGGGTATTTCAGGCAATGTTATATTTAATATAAGGGATGGCATTTACAATGAAGGTCTCGCGCTAGGAGGCATGACATTGGGAAATCCTAATGATTCTGTTACTTTCCAATCCGAATCGGCAGATTCATCTAAAGTGAAAATAATTGCAGGAGGTAATTCGACTACGGGGGCATATAATACAATTGGCTTAACTTATAGCAACTTCAATTTTATTTTGAAAAACTTGACAATTGAAAATACTGCTTCACCAGGTATTACAATAGAATGCGATTATGTTACAAAGTTGGTTTCAATTATTAATTGTAGCATAAAACAAAGTTCATTTGAGAATAGTATAGAGCAAGGTTATTCTTATGGTATTAAATTAATAAATAGCTATTGTAGCGGTGCTATAGATATTGCTTATGGTTTCGGTCCTGCGATTTTTTCTTCTAATATTTTTTCGATAAATAGTCCTATATATATAACATATACTGAAAGTGCAGTAATTGTGAATAATTTATTTTACAAAGATACTGTAAGTGCAAATTTAAGTTTAGAACTGAGTCGTGGAGATAGTGCACAAGTAATAAATAATCAATTTTGGGGGAATGTTAATTTAGGTTCTTCACTTTATAGTTTAATAGTAGGTAATAAATTTTATGGGGGCTTAGAAAACGGTTTTGGCAATCATTGTAACTTTTACGATAATTTTATTTATTATAGCCCATTCTTTCCTACAATTTACTTTTCAGGTGCTAATAATAATATTTTCAGTAATAATTTTGCACCAAACATAAATTTTAATTTTATTCAAAGCGCTTTTAATATTTTTGAAAACAATAATTTTCCAAGAAACATCAATGGGAATAATAACACTTTTATAAATAATAATTATCAAGGTGCTACTATTCCATGGGATACAAATCCTTATCACATAACCCCAAATTATGCAGATACTTTAACTGATTTACATGCAACTAATATGCAATTAAGTGGAAGAGGTGTTTATCTTCCATCGGTATTAATTGATATTGATAGTTTAATTAGACCAAATCCTCCAACAATTGGAGCCAATGAGATTTGTATTTCTAAAGATACTTTTAATCTTCCCTGCGGTGATTACCTGCGACTTGTATTGTGTCATTTTCATAATAATCCTCATATAGTATGGTCGCCAGTTACAGGTTTAAACAACGCTAATACAAGTAACCCTATTGCAAGCCCTGCCGTTTCTACCACATATTATGGTAGAGATTCGATAACAGGAGTAATTGATTCCATCAGGATTAATGTTGTTTCATTTCAAGTACAGGCATTTCCAAATGCTTTAATTAATTGTGGAGATAGCATAGTTGTGAACGCAACCTTAAATGCTGGAGTTACTTATCACTGGTCGCCGGCAAGCGGATTAAGCAATCCAAACATCATAGCACCAATAGCAAAACCATCCCAAACAACTACTTATACTGTAACTGCAATAAATCCGCGTTGTGGAAACTCAACGGATACCTTAAGAATAACTGTTAATCCGTTGCCAAGAGCACAATATTATTTTAACTCGACTGATGGATTAACCATAAGTTTAGTTAATACTTCTACATGCGCGGATTCTTATTTATGGAACTTTGGAGATGGAGATACATCTAATATAGTTAACCCTACACATACGTATCTGATTTCAGGTACATATACCGTTATTTTGATTGCTTGTAATTCTTATGGATGTGATACAATACGATATCAAGTCAATGTGGTAGATAATTCAGGGATAAAAGAACTCTCTAAATTGTCAGGAATCACCATTTCCCCAAACCCTTTTACTTCCCAAACCACCATCTCTTTTTCTTCAGAACAAAAAAACACAACCATTAAAATAATGGATGTGGTAGGCAAGGAAATTAAAACAGTAAACTTCACAGGCAAACAATACATAATAGAAAAAGGCACCATGCAAAGTGGAGTATATTTTGTACAGATAACCGATGGACATAAAAATATGGTGAACAGGAAAGTGGTGGTGGAATAGGTACAGATAACTAATAAAACGAATTTACGAATCGCGGTTTACACAGATTCGTAAATTCGTTTTATTAGTTATCCGTACCGGTTAAAAGAAGACTAAGAATCCATTAATAAAATAAACGATACCTACAACACCAATTGCCATACTGAACATCCAAAGCATTTTCTTTTTGGTAAGAGCAGATATGGAAGAAAGTAAAATAGAGATTTGCAAAAAGATAACTGCCAGTCCAAATCGTTCGGAATGGCTTTTACACTCATCTCTGGTTGCTTCCAGTCCTTCCGCCTTCTTTTTTATTTCGTCTTTATCCGCAGCGTACTTTTTTATTTTGCCTGTATAGTAATCCATATGTTTTTGCAAAGTATCTTTATTAGCTGTCAATGAAGCATTACTCAATTGTAATTCCAAATTATCCTTTTGCATTTCATAAATGTATGACTTAATGCTTTTCGCTTCATATAAGTTCCACTGATCCGAAGCAAGACTTTGGTTCAATAAAGATTTAGTACTGTATCCTCCGCCTTTAAAAGTGGATAGTGTAGCACATACTGCAATTATTACTGTAGTGAAGGATAAATACGTTACCCATTTTTCTTTTTTGTCTTCTGCCATAATTTAGTTTAAAGTTAAAAAGTTCGTCATTGCGAGCGCAGCGACGCAATCTCAATAATTATTTAGATTGCTTCTGATGAGAAATCCTCGCAATGACGAACAAAGTTAGTTATATTTATTTCAACGTCTCACCAAGCCATTTGTAAAATTCGCGTTGCCATACCAATGAGTTTTGCGGTTGCAATACCCAATGGTTTTCGTTCGGCAAATAGATCAATTTGCTTTTTATTCCCTGCAGCTGTGCTGCCTGAAACGCACTCAATCCCTGCTCTACAGGTACGCGGTAATCTTTTCCTCCCTGAATAATCATAATTGGAGTATCCCAGTTTTTTACAAAGTTAACTGGGTTGAATTGTGAATATGATTTTTGCGCCGCAGCATTATCTTTATCCCAATACGGTCCGCCGATATCATTATTTACAAACCACATTTCTTCGGTAGTTCCATACATCGTGCGCCAGTCGAATATCCCATCGTGTGCAATAAATGTTTTGAAACGTTTGTTGTGCATGCCTGCCAGAAAGTAAACAGAGTAACCTCCGTATGATGCACCAACACAGCCCAAACGGTTTTTATCAACATACGATTCCTTGGATACATTATCAATTGCCGATAAATAATCCTGTATGTTTTGCCCACCATAATCCTTGCTGATTTCTTCATTCCATTTTACACCATGCCCCGGCATTCCTCTTCTGTTGGGCGCTACAATGATATATCCATTGGCTGCCATCAATTGGAAATTCCATCGGAAAGAATAAAACTGTGTCAACGCAGATTGCGGTCCGCCTTGACAATAAAGTAGAGTAGGGTACTTTTTTGTTGCATCAAAGTTAGGCGGATACACCACCCAAACCAGCATTTGCAAATTATCGGTAGTAGTAATCATTCGCTTAGCTATCTTGCCAAGAGAGATGGAATTATATGTCGCGTCATTTACATGTGTAAGTTGTATCATAGCACCGGAAATTAAATCGACACTGTAAATTTCATTGGCATGATTCATATCGGTACGTTCTACAATCATTGTGTTTCCTGTTTGTCCCACAATTCCATGAACATCAAAATCCCCGGTTGTTATTTGTTTTACCTGCGGCATTTTCTTGGTCATACTCGGATAATCAACCACAAACAATTGAATAGTTCCATCAATTGGAGCAATAAAATAAATGTTATTTCCATCGGTACTCCATCTGAAATCCTCTACAGTGCCGTCCCATGCACGGGTTAAATTAAATTTTGATGAACCATTATCAACCACTATATCGTTTTTGTCTGCTTCATTTCCATCCGTTTTCATACTCAGGAAAGCAATTGTTCCTGTTGACGAATAAGCAGGTTTCATATCATAGCCCATCATTCCATCAGTGAGATTTACGGTCTTTTTCGTTTCGATATTGTAAGCATAAATATCAGTGTTGGTGCTTACTGCATAGTCTCTGCCATATTTCTTTTTGGTAACATATATTATTTGTTTCCCATCAGGATTCCAGATGAAATCTTCATCACCGCCAAATGGTTTTGTAGGACAATCAAAAGGTTCATTCGGCATAATATCTGTGCTGTCGATTGTTTTGCCATCTTTAATAGTATTTAAAAACACATGCCCGAAAGCACCATCTTCCCAAGTATCCCAATGGCGATACATAAGATTGTCATAAATCATTACATCCGAATTTTTGCAGTCAGGATAAAAATCCTTGCCATAAACATTCTTGATTTTTATATCATTACTGCTGATGCTGTGTTTGCCGTCAGGAGATATTCTATTGTTCGGCAATAGCGCATCAGTATTATCAATTGGAGTGGCTGCGCCGCCTGCAATAGGAATAATATATTTTTTAGTTGTACTTTTATTATCCGCAATGCTATAAGTTTTCACACTATAGATTATAGATTTACCATCTTTAGTTATCCCCAAAGGATTTACTTTGCCAAGCTGCAGCAGCATTTCGGGCGTCATTACCTTTTGTGCTGTTACTGATAAAGTAAAAGCAACAACAGTGATTGCGAGAATTAATTTTTTCATTTATAAAATGTTATTTATTGTTTTAATACGTTTAAGAAAGTTGGCAAAGTTAGAACTCTTTAAGAAGTAATGAAAAACATTTGTGTTTTTATTGGAATCATTAATTGATAATAGAAAGAATAAATAATTTGCAAGTTATCAAAACTAAATAGTAATTTTGAGGTATATATTTATTATTTGAGTGGAAATAAATATATGGGGGCAGCCTTCTTGCAAATAAAGAAAACAAAATCTAATTTTGTTAATTAATTACAAACCCCCTAAACCATTTATAAACACTCCTTAAAATAAAAACAATGTTTAATACATTAAAGTGAATGAATAATAATACACGTTTCAAATTGTTCATTTGTTTTTTCACAGCATTTTGTGCAACAGGCGTTTCCTTTTCCCAAACTTCCCTGATAAATAATTCCGTAACAGCTGATAATAATAAGCAGGAGCCACCGCAATCCAACAAAGATTATAAACTTAACTGGGAAACAAAACCTTTCGATTTCCAACTTTTTATTGAGAATAAAGGTGAGTTTGATGGCGCAATAAAAAGTAAGGACGAAATTTATTATTCAGCAAAACTTGGTAAAGCAAATGCCTATTTTACAAAGAAAGGAGTAACATATAGTTATCTCGATTTGCCTCAGCCAAAAGATAAAAGAGAACGGGAAGAGCACGAGAGGAATAAAGGAAAAGAGGAAGATGAAGAGCACGAAACGCAGTATGCAAATTTAATTTGGGAAGGTGCAAATGCTGATGTAACAATAGTTGCAGAAGGTGTCGAGAAGTATTATTATACTTATCCTTTGGGCAGGGATAAAACGATAAGGGTGAATGTGTATCGTAAAATCATCTATAAAAATTTGTACGATAATATTGATGTGGAATATATTTTCCCTGAAAGCAAAGAAGGTATAAAATACAATGTGATAGTGAGAAGTGGCGGTGATATATCGAAAGTAAAATTGAAATATAAGGATGCAGAAGGAATGACTATTAATGCTGATGGAGATATAATAGTAAAAACCGAAATGGGTGAATTTACTGATCATGCGCCGGTTTGCAATAATGACAAAGGAAATAAAATGCAGATAGGTTATTCAATAAAAAACAATACAGAATCATTTTTAATCAAAGGAAATTATAATAAGGATAATACAATTATAATTGACCCTTGGACAACCAACCCTGTATTTACAGGAGGTTACAATTCGGCTTACGAAGTTGATTATGATAATCAGGGAAATGTATATACGTATGGAGCATGGGGACCGGCGCAGCTTGTAAAGTTTAACAGTGCAGGTGTGATACAATGGCGGTTTAACGCAACTACTATTAATACTGATCCTTCAGCGCAATGGGGAGATTTGGCTGTTGACCACACAACGGGAACAAGTTATATGGTTGATGGATATAATTCTGCTCCAGTAGGTGCGAGGTGTATAAAGGTTAATAATGCGGGTATGCTGGTAGGAACATTTCCAGGTAATACGAATTTTGAAGAAATGGACAGGATGTCGTTTAGTAATTGCACTCATCAATTGGTAATCGCTGGCGGTGGCACTAGTGCCACCAATCAGGGATGCATAGTGGATACTACTATGGCGGCAGGAGGTTTCGTTCCTAAAAATGTCTTAAATGCCAATCTTCCATATCACGATATGTGGCTTCTGGCAATAGATCCAACAGGCACAACCTGTTATATGGGTTCTACAAACTCGTGTTGTAATAACAATGTAAATTATGATGACAGATTGCTTAAACTGAATATTCCTGCACTTACTGCATCTACATTTAATTTTAATAACAGTGCAAATACTTTTATGCCGGAAGCATGTTCAGATTTAATTTATATGACATGGAGTGCTGTGCCTGCGAATGGCTTTAATGGTATGGTTGCTTCTAAAACAGCATTGTATCTTTTTGATGGTGCCGATTTGTTTAAATACAATAAGAATAGTGGCGCTTTGCAGATTCACAGGCCAAATGTTGCTTCAACAATGCAAAGCTGGGGAGGATTGGATGTTGATGTTTGCGACGTATTATATGTAGGGCATAATCATTTGATTGGTGTTTACAATGGCGCAACGCTTGCTGCAGGAAGTAATCCGACAAGTACAATAGCAGTAAGTAATACAATTTATGATTTAAAACTCGGGAAGAATTATCAGATGTTGTATGCTTCCGGTCAAGGATTTGTTTCGAGTTTTACAATCGCAGTTCCATCAGTAACATTGACGAAAATAAAAGTACAACCTACTTGCGGTGCCTGTAATGGAAGTGCAAAGGCTTATGTTACAGAGTGCGGTGTAGTTGATTCTGTAGGAGCAACTTATTTGTGGAGCAATGGTTCCACTACTTCAACAGCTACTGGCTTATGTGCCGGAACTTATACAGTAAGCATTACTCCTGCAGGTACTTGTACTCCTTATGTTGATACGGTTTTATTGACGAGTGCAGGCCCTGTAGTTACTACTTCTTCAACTTCATTAACTTGTACCCAAACTACGGCAACAGTTAGCGCATCAACTGTAACAACAGGAGTTACTTATAGTTGGGCAGGTACAGGCATAGTATCGGGTGGCAATACATCAACTGCCACAGTAAATGCTGTGGGAAGTTATACCGTTACCGTAAGTGCTACAGGATGCAGCAGTACAGCAATTGCTAATGTTGTTAATACAGGTGCTTTGCCGAATGTTACTGCAGGTGCGCCTTTAGTGCTGAATTGTGTAACGACAAGTGGGAACATCACAGCAAGTTCTACAACGGCTGGTGTAACCTATAGTTGGGCAGGATCAGGAATTATTGCTGGTGGAACTACTTCTACGGCAACAGTTAATGCTGTAGGAACATATACAGTAACTGTTACCAATCCTGCTAACGGATGCACTAATACAGCTACAGTCAGTGTAACTAATTCAGGAGCTTTGCCGAATGTTACCGCAGGTGCGCCATTGGTGTTGAATTGTACAACAACAAGCGGAAATGTTTCTGCAAGTTCAACAACTGCAGGTGTAACATATAGTTGGGCAGGACCAGGTATTACATCTGGTGGTAATACATCAGCGGCTACAGTAAATGCTGTTGGAGTATATACTGTAACAGTAACGAATCCAGCTAACGGATGCACTAATACAGCTACTGTCAATGTAACTAATTCCGGAGCTTTACCGAACGTTACTGCAGGTGCGCCATTGGCGTTGAATTGTATAACTACAAGTGGAAATATTTCAGCAAGTTCAACAACTGCTGGAGTAACATATAGTTGGTCAGGAGCTGGTATCACTGCAGGCGGAACTACTTCAACTGCAACAGTAAATACAGCCGGTACTTATACGGTAACTGTCACCGACCCAAGCAATGGTTGTACTAATAGTGCAACAGTAAATGTTACTAACTCTGGCACTTTGCCAAATGTTACAGCAGGTGCTCCATTAGTTTTGAATTGTGCCACTGCAAGCGGAAATATTTCGGCAAGTTCAACTACTGCCGGGGTAACCTATAGCTGGGTGGGAGCAGGGATTACTTCTGGAGGAACTACTTCAACTGCTACCGTAAATGCAATAGGCACATATACAGTAACTGTAACAGACCCAAGTAATGGATGCACTAATACAGCAACAGTAAGTGTTACTAATTCGGGAACTCAGCCAAACGTAACCGGAGGTCCGCCATTAGCATTGAATTGTACAACTACAAGTGGAAACATTACTGCAAATTCAACAACTGCCGGAGCTACATACAACTGGACCGGACCAAATGTTACAGCAGGAGGAACTACCTCAACAGCTACCGTAAATACTGCAGGAACATATACCGTAACTGTAACCGACCCAAGTACAAGCTGTACAAATACTGCTACAGTAGTTGTCACCAATACTGGTGCTGTTCCAAATGTTACTGCCGGTGCGGCATTGGCTTTGAACTGTACCGTAATCAGCGGAACAATTAGTGCCAGTGCTACAACCGCAGGAGTAACATATAGCTGGGCAGGAGGGAGTATTACAGCAGGTGGAAGTACATCAACGGCAACAGTGAATGCGGCAGGAACATATACAGTAACTGTTACAGACCCCAATACAGGCTGTCTTAATTCAACTACTGTGAATGTAACAAACAATAACAATCCTCCGAATGTAACTTCAGGTGTACCTTTGATATTAACTTGTACTTCTACAAGTGGAACTATAAGTGCCAGTTCTACAACTGCTGGAGTTACTTATAACTGGGCAGGTGCAGGGATTACAGCAGGAGGAGCAACATCTGCTGCAACAGTTAATGCAATTGGAACATATACAGTTACAGTTACTGACCCTGGTAACGGGTGTGTAAGTACAGCATCAGTAAATGTATCAAGCAACAATTCCATACCTGCAGTTACTGGTGGTGCAGCATTATCATTAAATTGTACAATAACAAGTGGAACTATAAGTGCAAGTTCAACCACAGCAGGAGTAACTTACAGTTGGGCAGGTTCAGGAATTATTTCCGGTGGAACTACAACAACTCCTTTGGTAAATGCTGCAGGAACATATACAGTAACCGTTACTGATCCTGTTAGTTTATGTACAAATACGGCAACAGTTATTGTAACAAATAACAATACTCCTCCAAACGTTACACCAGGTGCACCCGCTTCAATTAGTTGCAATAACCAAACAGGAAACATCAGCGCTACTTCAACAACTGTTGGAGTTACATATCACTGGACTGGTGCGGGAATTGTTTCCGGAGGCACTACATCTTCACCAACAGTTAGTGCAGCAGGGACTTATACAATAACCGTTACCGATCCATCAAATGGGTGCACTAACTCTGCAACAGTTTTAGTGAGTGCAAGCGGAGGGCCTACTGCTGTTGCAGGACCAAATAGTGTAATAATCTTAGGTGGTTCTGCTACAATTTTTGCAGGTGGCGGTGGAAGTTATCTTTGGAGTAATGGTGCAACTTCAGATTCTATAATTGTATCGCCAACTTTAACTACCTTGTATTGCGTTACTGTGAAGGATACTAATAATTGCACTGATACGGCATGTGCGAAGGTGCTTGTGGAGATACCCTGTCCGACCGATAAAGATTTACAGGTTCCTAATGCATTTTCTCCAAATGGCGATGGATATAACGATGAATTTTGTTTACAAGGATGGAACTATTGCATTTCTGAATTTACAATATTTATATTCGATAGATGGGGAGAAAAGGTATTTCAATCTACTGATCCTGAATTTTGTTGGGATGGAACATACAAAGGAAAACAATTGGATCCTGCGGTATTCGTTTATTATATAACTGCCACTCTCGAAAATAAAAATACCGTTGCCAAGAAGGGAAATATTTCTCTTATTCGTTAGGGTCATTTAATTTTGAAAGTAGAGAATTTCTCATCACTAAACTTATTTTTCTCCAGGTTTTTGCAATACTATTTATCAAAAAGCAAAGTTATTCAGATTATAATTGAATTAAATGTAAATTTGAAACGATATTTATAGATGAATAATTACAATCACTCAAGAATGTTCAAAAAAGGCATTACCATATTAGTTTTATTATTAATTGGATTCAACTCTTTTGCGGGGTATAATAAAACAATTGATTCTTTGATGAATATTGTAAAGGAAGCGTCTTATTACGATTCAGCTAAACTTTGTAGAACAGGGCAATTGACAATTGAACAGGCAAAGAAGTTGTCGGCAGAAGGCGCAATAGCTGAGGTGCATTTATATTATGGAAATTATTTTTTCTATATACGTAACCTCGAAAGGTCAAAGAAGTATTATCAGCAGGCATTGGAAGAAGCAAAAAAATGGAAGAATGATCATATCGAAGGACTTTCTCAAATAAGATTATCATATTTTGAATCTGAAAAAGGTAACTTTGACATTGCAGAAAAAGAATTATCTGAATTATTGGTTATTTCGAAGGAAAAGCAAGACTTTGAAAACGTGGCTGAAATATATAATTTGTTGGGAATTATCTATAAAGACGGCAACCAGCCTAAAGAAGCAATGAAATCCTACCTTAATGGAATCACAATTTCAGAGGCTCATAATCTTAATTATTATTCAGCTGTTTTCAGGAACAATTTCGGGTTGATAAAATTAGATTTGGGGCAAATTAAAGAAGCATTGGATGACTTTCATAAAGGCTTGGTTATGTCAGATAAGGAAAATAACAAAAGATTGTCTACTCATATAAAAATGAATATTTGTCTGGCTTATGTTCTTGATAAAACTCCGGAAAAAGCATATTCCCTTTTCAGAGAAGTAATAGAGTATTATAAAAAAAATAATTTTCCTCAGGAGTTAGCCGATATTTATATTAATCTGGCTTCTGCTTTTTCAGATACAGATAGAAAAGAAAAAGCATTGGATTATCTTGATACGGCAATTTCGGTAATACAAACTAATAATTTGAATCGGGAACTCGCTAATGCATATCTTGGAAAAGCAGGCATATATATAGATTTGAAGAAAACTGCTGAAGCAGAAAAAACACTTGAAAAAGTAAAAAGCATTGCCGAAAGTACTCATGAATGGCAGATTCTTTCAATGTATCATTTAATGAAATATCAAATTTATACTCAAACTAAAAATTACAAAGAGGCTTTGGAGGAATTTAAATTGCATATTAAAATAAAAGATAGTTTGGATGCTAATTTGAATACAAAAACAATTACAGAACTTCAACAAAATCAAAAGGTACAAAAGAAAGAAATTGAACTCGAACGGGAAAAGGAGAAATCAATATTGCTTGAAAAAAGTAATCAGGAGGAAAGATATTTGAAATGGTTTAGTATAATTGCGGGCATTAGTGTAATCATTTTGATTTTTATTATTTCATATTCTGTTTATAACAAAAAAATAAAAGAGAAACAGCGACAGTTTAGCAGACAGCTTATCCAGAATATTGAAGAAGAAAGACAGCGGATTTCCAGAGATATACATGATGAAATCGGACAATCTTTATCTGTAATTAAAGCTAAAATTATTAATGAAAAGAATAGAAATTCGGAATCTACAGATGAATTGCAAAATCAACTGGGACAGGTAATCGAACAAACCCGTGAGATATCCAGAAATTTATATCCTACATATCTTGAAAAGATTGGACTGGATAGGTCTGTAGCAGCATTGATGGAAAGTATTCAAGGCGCAACAAAGATGGAATGCAGTTCGGAAATTACTGAAGAGGTGCAGCTTTTACCCATTCAAATTCAAACCCATCTTTTCAGAATTATTCAGGAATGTGCGAATAATACGATAAAACATTCCGGCGCAACAGGATTAAAAATATCAATAACAGAAAATAACAGAGATTTTGTTTTAACTTATCAAGACAATGGCAGCGGCTTGAAAGTAAAGAAAAATCATTTGGGAATCGGTTTACTCTCTATGCAGGAACGTGCTAAAATTATTAATGGTTCATTTGACATAGATGAGAAACTTGAGAAGGGTTTCAAATTAATTCTTAAATTTAGGTCGCCAAAAACGCAAATAATATGAAGTTACTAATAGCAGATGATCACCCGATTTTTAGAAAAGGGCTTATAGATATTCTTGAAATTGCATTTCCCAAAATTACAATTATTGAATGTAAGGACGGGAAAGAAGCTTTGATGAAAATTAAAAAAGAAAAACCGTCAATATCAATCCTTGATATTAACATGCCCGAATTAAGCGGACTTGAAGTTTCGAGCATTGTTACAAAAGAAAAACTCCCGACTCGGGTTATAATTTTAACAATGTACAGAGACAGGGAAATGGTAAAAAAAGCTATGAAGACAGGTGCTTATAGCTATATTCTCAAGGATTTTGCGGCGACAGAAATTATTGACTGTATTGAAAAAGTTTCTGCGGATAAAAAATACGTTAGTACTGAACTTCAGGCATTTTACCTTGATTTTGTACAGGAAGATAAAAAGAAACAGGAAATGTTGAATAAGTTAAAAAAACTTAGTCAGGCAGAATTGAAAACTTTAAAACTTGTATGTAATCATAAATCGACAAAAGAAATTGCAGAAGTGCTTTTTCTTTCTGATAAAACAATTGAAAATTATCGATCAAAAATTTGCCAGAAACTACAACTTCCTCCGCGAAATAATAGTTTGATGCTTTGGATAAGTGAAAATAAAGATTTGCTTTTGGAAATAAGCGAGTTTTAAAAAATTTAAGCAAAGTTCAACCCTTATTGTTTTGTTTCAAAAAACGTAAATCTAAATATAGGTTTATAATTGTCCATTAAATTTTTTCTGCAGATAAGGCAAATATTTCTTCTGGACGGGTGAATATTTTGTCTGTACTCCCGAATATTTCTTCCGGACGGGCGAATATTTTGTCTGGACTCCCGAATATTTCTTCCGGACGGGCGAATATTTTGTCTGGACTCCCGAATATTTCTTCCGGACGGGCGAATATTTTGTCTGGACTCCCGAATATTTCTTCCAGGCGGACGAATATTTCGTCTGGACTACCGAATATTTCGTCTGGACGGCAGCTTATTTTTTATTAAATTGTTATTTTACAGTATTTTAATCGTTTCTAGGGTGTGAAAGTGGAAAAAGATAAAATAGTAAACTTCAAAACATTTCTGGGATCTGATAGTGGAACTGGAAATGTAATTCTATTCCTTTGTTTCTACTGAGGTAAATCTCTCCTTTAACAATAGAAATCTTGATTCGTAGTATTTATAACTGAGCTTACTTAGAAATAGTGTAATCGGAAAACACACAATGCCATTGGAAAACGAATAAATAAAGTTTTCTGTCGGGAAGGGCATCAGAGGAATTAACATATTTGTAAATACTAAAACTATTGGGTGAATTAAATATATACCATAGGTGTATTTTCCCCATCTGTTTGCAAAAGAGATATTGTGGAGATTTAAAATTGATTTTGATTTTGTAATTGCCTGTGCGGTTATAATTAATGCAAAAGAAAGTGAAATGACAATGCTGCCGACTACATTACCATACTTAAAGGTAAACAGGGCTTTGAACCAAAAAAGAAAACAAAAGGAAATAATAAATAATAGTAAGTGAGTATAAGTTGAACAGTTTTCAAAAATATGTTTTATTCGATGGCTTGTTTTAATAAGGTATGCCAAAAGTGCTCCCATCCCCAGATATATCAATAATGCAATAGTATGCATATATAAAATCTGAGCGTTGTTGAAGTATAGGAATCTAAAAAAAAGGGAACCGGCGATGACAAGTAAAATAGAATGAATCCAAAAGCGTTTTGGGATGAAAACAAAGATAAGCGGCCAGAATAAATAAAATTGTTCTTCAACGGAAACCGACCAGGTAACGACTTGGGGAAACGGATTAATAAATCCCAGATTATTCTGAAACAATCTTATTATATCAAAATTGCTAAGGAATGTTAAGTAATAAATTATTTTTGAAGGTGCAGGTTTGTAGGTTCCTGTTAAATAAGTTATAAAAGGAATAATGCCAAATGCAAAAACAATAATTAAGAAATAAAGAGGCCAGATGCGAAGAATCCGACGGATGTAAAAGTTTTTAAGAGAGATTTTTTTATTTATTTCATATTCGCTGATGAGGAGATATGTTATCAGAAAACCACTTAATACAAAAAACATATATACACCGATAGGTCCAATACTGATAACATTAAGGAATTGCTCCCAAATTGTATTCTGTATTGGTAGGTACTGATACGACGGGCTTATACCATGTCCAATATAAACAATGAGTGCAGCAAAAAAACGGATAGAATCTAAATTTTTGAAATATATTTTATGTTCGCTCATAAATTTATTGCATACATGATTGACAAATTAACCGAGTGTAAATTACAAATAATCGCATTGTAAATCTACGGATGTGTTTCCACTGTTGTAAATCTTTTTTTGAGAACCAGAAACCTCGATTCGAAATATTTATAACTGAGCTTGCTGAAAAACAAAGTAAGTATAAATCCGATGACGCCAAAGGAAAAAGTGAATACAAAATTGTTGGTAGCGAAAGGTGATAGCGGCACTAATAGGCTCATTAAAATTAAAACAATAGGGTGCAGTACATAAATTCCGTAGGTATATTTTCCCCATTTATTTGCAAATTTCAGATGCTGCATATTTAATCTTGAATCTGATTTTGTGAGTGCCTGTGCTGCTATAATTAATGCTATCGAAGATGAAATAAACAGTGTGCTTACTGCATCTCCATATTTGAAAGCGAATAGAGTCTTTGACCAAAAAAGAAAACAGAATAATAAAAGAAACAATAGTAAATGAGAATATGTTCCACAGTTTTCAAAGAAAGAATTTATCCGGCTGCTTTTTGTAATAAGATACGCCATCAATGCTCCTATTGCGAGATTGAGACCTACTGCGAAAGTATGAAAATATAAAATCCAGGTGTCGTTATAATAAATAATACGGAAAACCATGGAACCTAATACCGAAATCAGGATAACAGAAAGCCAAAATCGTTTTGGCAGAAAAACAAAAATAAGGGGCCAGAATAAATAAAACTGTTCTTCCACAGAGATAGACCAAGTAATGTTTTGCGGCATAGGGTTAGTGATTCCCAAATTGTTTTCGAAAAGATGAAGCACATCAAAATTGCTTAAAAAAGTGAGATGATAAAAAATATTGGAAGCATGCTGAATATTAATTTCCATCAAGGAAGCAATGAGCGGATAAATTAAAAAAGAAAACAGCAGCACTGCAAAATAGAGGGGCCAGCTGCGGAGAGCGCGACGAATATAAAAATTCTGCAAAGCGATTTTTGAATTCAATTCATGCTCATTAATAAGGAGAAAAGTAATAAGAAAACCGCTTAGCACAAAAAATACGGAAACATCAGCAGCATCATTTCTGATAATATTCAGCAGTTTTTCCCAAAAAGTATTTTTAATCGGAAGATACTGATACGATGGACTGATGCCATGTTCGAGATATACAAGCAAAGCAGCAATAAAACGGATAGAATCTAAATTTTTAAAGTAAATTTTGTTATTGCCCATAAACTATTTAATAAAAGTGAAATTTTATTTCAACAAAGGTAAACTAATGTTTCTTTAAACGTTATTGGGATTCAAGTCCTGAAGAAAACTAAACAGCGTCATATATTTATTTTATTTACTTAACCCTCAACTGACTTTGATGCGAAATATCTGGAATACAAAACGACAATGAATCCGGTGCAGGACACGTAAAACACAGGAATGAAGCCGAGATAATGCCGGTAAGCCATCCAATGGATTGTGGCAATATATTTATTTGCGAGAAAGGTTGAGATGAAGAAGATTGCGGCTAGAACTCCGGTGAATAATATCCAGATGTGTTTTTTAAAAATGTTTTTAAAAAAAGCCAAACATATTGTATTACTTATAATAAATAGAAATATTATAAAGTGGACGATATGGAAATCGTGGTTAATGAAACTTAATGTGAATGCATTGAATAAAAAAAGTTCCATGAATATTTTATAGTGAATCATTCCAGCTGGAATAAAATTGGTGAGTAATGCCTGAAAAGAATCGTTGATAGTTGGGTCGGGTTTAGTGACTGTTTTCCATAAAATAAGTAATGTAATGAAAAGAGTTATTATAAGAAAACTTGTGAAAAAAGTTTTATAAGAAAAGTTTGTAATGTATTTTTTCAAAAAGAATAAATATAAAACAGGAATAATAAAAAGATTGCTAAGTGCAGTAAAAATTGATAAACAGGAAAAGAGGAAGAATAAATACATTGTTTTGTTTGCGGGTTGGATATAATATTTCAATAAATAAAATAAGGTGATGTTAATCATTAATGGGGAAAGCATATTGTCGCTTAAGCCGTAACGTTCTTCGGTGGCTGTAATTAATCCAAACAAAACACAGCCTAATGCGTAAGATGGAGGGATAACGAATCCTAAATTTGTTAGTAATTTGAAACAGGGAAGTATCATAAACATTCCTAATACAAAAAATAAATATGAAAATAATCTTAAGATTTTTACTCTGGCAAAGATTTCAATATTTATTATTTCCATAAATTTATTTGGGATGGATAAAATAATATAGTAGAGAGGAGGATGAATTGCTTCGTAAGAAATGCCAGCTATTCCTAACTGTTCGCGGGAATGTATATTAAGATGGAGGCTATATTCGGGATTATTCTTTATGTGTAAAAACATTTCATCCGAAATTTGGTCGGAGAGTTTGGGTAATCTTCCTTCGGTTATTTTATTGACATAATCCATGTGTGCATATTCGTCAATGGGGCTCCATTTATTATGTTCGGAAATAAATTTTACGGCAAGAATAATTACTATTGCAATAAGTGAAATAATTATTTTGCCGGCAGTATTATTTGGGATTAAATTCATTTTGTTTTCTTTAATGTAATTACTTAATATGTTTGATTTAACCTTCACGCTTTTTTAAATAGAAAATTATTACTTAATTAAATTAATTTTTTCTTCTCAAAATACTTCGACCTCAACACAACAATAAATGCCGTGCAGGAAACATAAATTACAGGAATAAATCCGAGATAATGCCGGAAAGCATACCAATTAATAGTAGCTACATATTTATTTATAAAAAATGTGGAGATAAAAAAAGCGGCGCATAAAATGCCTGTAAATAAAATCCACGATTGATTTTTAATTATTGTTTTAAGATAAAACAAACAAATGCAATTACTTATTAAAAAGACCAGAATAATTACATAAGCGAATTGATAAAAACCTGCTTTGATAAATGTTAATGTAAAAGCACTTTGCAAAAGAACAATAAAAAAGAATTTATAGCCAAACTTACCTGCTGGAATATCACGTAATAATATTGCCTGGAAATTATCATCAATAGCCTTATCAGGCTTTGTACTTGTTTTCCATAAAATAAATAAAAAAATAAATACACCAATAATTAATAGTGTTATAATTAAATTTTTGAAAGAAAAGTTGGAAATATATTTTTTCAGGAAGAAAATGCACAAAACTGGAATTATAAAAAGATTACTTAACGCCGTGAAAATGGATAAACAAGCTGAGAAGAAAAATAAATACATATTCATATTTGTCGGGTTGATATAATAGTTCAATAGTAAACAAATTGTTGTGTTTATCATTAATGGCGAAAGCATATTATTACTAAGCCCGTAGCGTTCGCTAGTTGCTATCAGTAAGCCAAACAGAACACAGCCCCATGCGTAAGACGAAGGAATAGAAAACCCTAAACGGTTTAATAGTTTAAAAATAAGCAAACACATTAAAATCCCAGAAACAAATAATAAATAAGAAATTAATCGTAATATTTTTAGTCTCATAAATATTTCAACATTCATTATCTCCATCATTTTATTTGGAACGGAAAGAATACAATAATAAAACGGAGGATGAATAGCTTCATAAGAAAGGCTTGTTATTGCAAATTGTCCTTGCACAAAAATATTTTTAAAAAAACCTCTTGCAGTATCATTATTAATATGCGAATACATTTCCCTGGAAATTGAATCGGAAAGTTTAGGTAATGTGCCATCCGAAATCTTATCAACATAATCCATGTGCGCATATTCATCAGTAGGGCTCCACTTGCTTTGTTGGCAAATAAACTTTATGGAAAAAATAATTACTAATAATATAAGTAATAAAATTATTTTAGTTATAATATCTTTAGAAAATAGTCTCATTTGTTTTTTCTCATTCCTGGAGGATTATCTTCTAATAATTTATCAATGCTCGACTCTAACATTTCATAAACCACATAATCCGGTTTCGCTGTATTGATAACATATACCGACATATCCTTCGACCAGATATAAATACAATCACTGAATTTATCTGAGAAATAAGGGTACATTAAATTAAAGTATGAATCGCGATAAACAACCGCTTTTGGTAATTTACTGTTTCTAATTTGCGTGTGCACTGTCGGCTGAATGGTAGCACCTACATCATAAGCAGGTGGTTCCACTTCAGTAAACTTTAACTTTTGTTTCTGCCTTTCTTTCCACTGATCATTAAGTAGAATGTCTTCCAATGAAAGAAATCTGCTCAAATCTGCATCGTGCTTATGCATAAATAATCTGTTGAATTTAAATAACGGTTCAGGTTTTAAATCAGGATTAAATTTTTGCATTTCATTCATCAATTTATAATATGCAAGATAACCGCCATTAAAATTCATGTGAATGTCGTGTTCGTAAAATACAGCGGCTCGCGGTTTAACGCTAAGCATTTCATCAGTAACATCAATTATTTTAACGAAACTATTTTTAGCCATATAATCCCGAACTTGTATAAGTTTAGAATTTGCTCTTTTTCGTTTAATTGAGTTTGGTAAATTTTCCGGATAGATATTTGATTTAAGAGGAAATAACATTACAAAAAAATGAATATCCTTGGCATCGTACCAATTATAGGCTTCTTCAAGATTATATTTTATTGTTTTCAATTCAACCTCTGTAAATAATATACTGTTTTGATAATCACCCACAGTAGTTTCATCAGTAGAAAAAAGCCAGCTATTTTTACCTACTGCTACCAAATCCGGTTTTGAAGAAGTGTGAAACAATTTTAATTTATAATAACTGTTAAATGTTGCAAGCGGTTTTTTAAAACCAAAATTATCTTCAAAGTATTTATTGAATTGTTTTGGGTAATCAAGAATAGTTGAAAAATTAAATACGGGTTTCTCTTTCAACTTCCTGTTTTCACCTATTGGAGGCTTTGGAAATAAGGTCATCCAGATAATTGGAAGTGCAAGTAACAAAAGAAAACTGAATAATATAAAATGATTTGACGTTATTACAGTATCAATTTGAAGTATTAACTTTTTGCGAACTAAATAAAAAACAAAGAAGGCAACACATAAACAAAGAGTAAAAGGAAATGGATAGATAAATGGTTTTTCATTTAATATTTTTAAATATTTCTGCAAGCTGAAAGTACTTATAAAGTAAGGGTCCTGACCATTTGAAATTACATAAATACCATCATTATCCAAGCGGAATGTTTTAATGTCATTCGCCGGTTTGAACTTTTGAAATATTGAAGCAGCATTAAAAACAATGTTTCTGTTAAACCCTTTTAAAGTAATCTGTCTGAACTTCCATTCACCACTAGTAAATCCAGGGTCTATTCGCATTCTGCCTGGCATATCGGACTTTGGTATTTCCACTTCGAGATGATATTCTTTAACAGTAGCAATTATTTCGGCATTACTTACAATATTCGCTTTAAATGCATTGTTGTCTTCAACAAATAGCTGAAGTTTTCCCTGTTGCTTAGCGTCAAGTATTATTTCCAGTTTAATTTTATTATTTACAAAATCCGAATTGAGCAGAGCTTCATATATTATAAATCCTGCAACGAATGCACAAACCGCAGGAATAATATATATGTATAAAACTCGTTTCATTAAAATCTGAAATAGATAAACGGATTATAACTTGAGTTTGCCAATTCGCCTGCCATAAGAATAAATAGTACAATCAGAATTGAATATTCCAAAATGTTTTTTATTTTAAGATTACTTACTTTTCCAAACAGAAATTCCGCAGTTGGCATTGAAAGTATTATTCCGATAATAAAAACAAAATACCATTCGTAAGTTAGATAAAGATGTATTCTGCTATATGGGTCAGGTGTAGTGAAATTAAACAATGACTTATAAAAAGCAAATGCGTGATGGTAATTATCAATTGAAAATAAAATATCGCCGATAGCGTATCCAAAGAAAACATAGATACTGCGAAATGGTCGTGGCAACCATTGCAGAACTTTGGAAAAACCAAGACGTTCGAAAGTAAGCAGAAAACCGTGATAACATCCAAAAATAACAAATGACCAGCTTGCACCGTGCCACATACCATTCAATAAAAATACTATCCATAAATTTAAGTGCATTCTTAATTTCCCCTTTTTATTTCCTCCTAAAGGATAATAAACATAATCTCTAAACCAAGTAGATAATGATATATGCCAACGGGTCCAGAATTCTTTCATAGATTGAGAGATTAATGGATAATTGAAGTTTTCTAAAAACCTGAAGCCAAACATTCTTCCCATACCAATTGCCATATCGGAATACCCTGAAAAATCAAAATAAAGTTGCACGCCAATAGATATTAAAGCTAACCACGACCAATAGCCGTTTAATTCATTTACAGGCATTTTAAAAACAAACTCGGTAATTCTGCCAAGCATATTAGCTATCAATACTTTTTTCGCAAGACCAATTATAAATCGTTTTATTCCTGAAACGAATAATTCTACATCTATCTTTCTGTCTTCAATTTGCTTGTCCACATCTTTGTATCTTATAATAGGTCCTGCAATAAGTTGAGGAAAAAAGGAAATATAAAGCGCAAGTTTCATAGGGTTTTTCTGCGGAACCGAATGACCTCTATAAACATCAATAATATAACTCATTCCGTGAAGTGTGTAAAATGAAACTCCTAAAGGCAGTACTATTTTATCCCATATTACAGGATTAAATCCCAATGTGGTGGATGCGAAATTATAATTGTCAATAAAAAAGTTTGCATATTTACAATATATAAGTAATAATAGAATTGCAGAAATGCCAACGAATAATATTCTCTTGCGATGAGATTGGTTATTTGTTTTCTCTAAAAGTAAACCAATGAAATAAATGATTAATGCGGAAAGAAGCATAACCGTAAGCATCTTCCCTTCTCCCCAACCATAAAATAATAAACTGAAAAATAATAACACATAATTTCTATATTGTTTTGCTACCACATAATAGCTAAACAGCACCATTGGCAAGAACCAAAACAGAAATATAGGGGAACTAAAAACCATTTAACTTATTTAATCTTTAGTTTAGAAACGTTAAATTTTAAGTGCAAAGCTTTCTGAATTCAAAGTTAGGTTGGTATTGTAGCAAGGGTCATTCTCAACATACTTCATCCATTTTTTTCTAAAGGTTGTTACTTCAAACACGTGCCGTTTATAGGATTCGCTGGTAGAATGAGGATGCCCGCGTGAAATGGATTCGTAGTGAAACAACTCAATGTGCGGAATATATACATTTCTATATCCTGCTTCAACCACCTTTAAACAGAAGTCCACATCGTTATATTCAACTTCAAATTCCTCACTGAAACCTTTTACTTTATCATATACTTCTGTTCTAAACATTATGCAGGCAGCAGTTAATGCAGAATAATTGTTCAACAAATTTATATAATTAAAATATCCGGGACCATATCTTGATTCTCGTATCAAGCCATGCCCTGCAACGCCGCCAAGACCTATTACAACTCCCGCATGTTGAATGGTTTCGTCAGCAAATAATAACTTACAACCTGCCACGCCTATTTCAGGGCGTTGTACCTGTTCAATATATGCTTCTATCCAATCTGGAGTTATAACTTCCGTATCATTATTAAGTAATATTAAATACTCCCCTTCAGCGTGTTTCCTGCCTAAATTCATTAACCGTGCAAAGTTAAAAGGCAACTCATCTCTTACATATTTAAACTTGAATTTAGTTTGAGCTTTATATTGGTTAACCAAATTGAAAAACTTTTTTTCATCACTGTTGTTATCAATCAAAATAATTTCAAAGTTTTTGTAGGTAGATTTATTTACAATTGAATCAATGCACTTACGCAGATAGCCTTGTTTGTTTTTTGTTGGTAGAATAATACTTACCAGTGCATTCGGGTTCTTTATCTTTAAACGAACTTGAAACCCTCGGAACCCGTCAAGGAAATCAAATTCGGCTTCATAACCTCTGCGCTCCATAGCTTCAGTAAGTGCCAATTGTGCATTGCGGTGTGCATAAGGTTTTGCTCCTTCATCGGATGCAGCACTTTCTCTGTGAATTTTCCAGTGATACAATACTTCCGGTATATGATAAATGTTAGTATATTGTTCAGTATATCTAAGCAGTAAATCATAATCCTGACTTCCTTCAAAGCCTACTCTCCAGCCGCCCACAGCTCTAAGATTTGCTGTATTAAATACACATAGATGGTTAATATAATTTCTCGATAATAAATTCTCCGGACTCCAGTCAGCTTTAAAATGCGGATAGGAGTGTACCCCATTTTCATCAATCTTATCTTCATCCGAATAAATTAAATCAACTTCCTTTTTCTGATTAATAAGCTTTGCAATTTCATATAAAGCATCTTCTCTTATAATATCATCCTGGTCCATAAGCACAGTATATTCACCTGTTGCAAGTTCCAAAGCCGAATTGGATGCACGGGAAATATGTCCGTTCTCGGTGCGATAAACAACTTTAATATTCTTATGTTTTTTGCGATATTCTTCTATCACCTCTTTCACTTCCTCGTCTTTAGAGCAATCATCCGCAATACATATTTCCCAATAAGGATAAATTTGATTAATAATTGAATCGAGTGCCTGTTCAAAGAAATCTATAGGAGGTTCATACACTGGAATAATAATGCTGAATACAGGCTTTTGATTAAAATTCTTTATCTGATTAACAATGAATTTTCTTTTACTTTTATTAATCAGCTTGCGAGTTAAGTACTGCGAATATTCAGCGGTATTGGCAAGCATACCGGCAAACACTTCAATGATTACAACCTTTTTGGTTTCAACAAGCAGATAAGTATGTTTTAATATTTTTGCTAAAACAACTCTGGTAACTTTTGTTCCTCTTTTAAAAACGTAATTATAAAATACCGATAAAAACCCTTTCTTCTCCTTGGTTTTAAAATTCTTGAATAATCGTTTAAAATAAAATGTAAGTAATTTGCGGAATTTATAATATTTACTGCTTTCTAATTGAGCTACTCTCTTTATCAAATGGTCAATACTCTTATACGCATTTATTAATTGAGTGCGCATATGCACTACTTCATTTCTGTACTTAAAGTTTTCGTACCTGTACTTCTCTATTTCTTTGGCTTCTTCTAAAATAAAATTACCCGTTCGCTTCTTTTTCTGAAGCAACAAACCGGTGTTTTTCTTTATTCTTTCCTTCCTTTTTTTAGTTGACATAGTTACATAAACAGTTTAGTATATTCTTTACCTGCCTCCTCGCTCGAGCCATCACATATTATCGTTCCTTCCTTCAAACAAATTCCGCGCTCGCACACTTCCATTACTTCTTCCGGATTATGAGAAACAAATATAACAGTTGCGCCCGCTTCTTTTACTTCATGTATTCTTTTTTTACATTTTTCCTGAAATCCTTTATCTCCCACCGCGAGTACTTCATCTATCATCAGTAGTTCCGGCTGTGTGGTCATCACGGTACTGAAAGCAAGGCGAGCAAGCATACCCGACGAATACATTTTCACCGGCATTTTCAATTGGTCCATTGTTAATTCAGAAAAGTCGGATACCTGTGCTATCAAATCTTTTATTGTATGTTTTTGATACTTGCCGCTCAATGCCATATATATTTTTATATTTTCGAGTCCTGTCAATTCAAGTTCAAGTCCGGCACCCAATGCAAGTAAGGGCGATATTGGTATTGATACTTTGCACGTACCCGAATCAGGAATTATAATGCCGACTATGGTTCTTAACAACGTACTTTTTCCTTCTCCATTTCTTCCTAAAACACCTAACGATTCTCCTTTATAAACTTTTAAATTGATATTATGCAACACGTGTTTATTCTCGAAAGGAGAAAACAATCCCCCTTTCAGCAGGAAGTCCTTTACCGAATATATTCCCCGTTTATTATGAAGATAACTTACCGAAACGTCGTTTAGTTCTATTGCTAGTTGTTTCATTTTTTACAAGCTCGATATAAAACCATTTCTTGTTCTTCTGTAAATCAGCATTGCTATTGTAAAACAAACAGCTGTAATTATTAAGCTATATACACAATGAATAAGTGATGGCGCATTGCCTTCGTACAGTACATTACGGATGATATAGAAAAAGTGATACAACGGATTAAGTTTAAAATAAAATAAATATTGATGCGGAATAATATCCAGCGAATACGCTATTGGGGACAGATAAAACAATGCGGGGTTTAATGTATTCCAAAGTATGCCTACATCTCTAAAGAAAACATTGAGTGCACCAAGTATTAATCCTATGGAAAAGGTGAATATGGAAAACAAAACTATTATCGGCAGAATATACAGGAGGTTCCAGTTAACAGGCATACCGAGATAAAACATCAGGAAAATAAAAAGCAGAAACCCTGCCAGAAAGCTTACCAGTTCAGTGCCTTGTTCCGACACAGGATACAGCAGTTTACGTACATTGAGTGATTTAATTAGATGTGCATTTTTAATAAATGTCTGACTTAATTGGTTACAGCTTCCCGAAAAATAAATCCAGAAGATAAGCGTACTTATTATAAACAGTGAATAATGCGGTATATTGGAAAATGCTTTGGAGAATACAAAGTTAAAAACAAGGAGGTAAAACAATGGATGCAGAAAACTCCATACAAAACCAATCAGCGAATGTTTATATTTCAGCTGTAGATTTTTGTATATTAGAAAGTAAATTAAATATATTTTTGATGGCATGGTTTAGTTAGTTGGCGAAAATACTTATTTTTTTGGTAGAATAGAATATTATTATGCATTGCAGATAGGGGCTGGCACTATCGAAAATTGTGTAAAAAGGCAGGAGAAAAATAGTTTAAATATTTTATTAAAATCAAAGGATAGGTTTAAATAGTCGACAAGAATAAATTATTTGATACTTTTGTCAGCGTCTAAAAAAGACAAACGATTACTAAAAAGTTTCCTCATTATATATTTTCAAAGATGATGTTTATCCGACTAAGACTTTCAATATGAAATTAATAATTAATGGACGATTTTTAACTCAACAACCTTCAGGAGTTCAAAATTATGCTATTGGTATATTAACTGCTCTTCAAAAAATAAAACTTGATTTTGAAATTGTAATGCCTTATGATGGGGAAATTAAGCCAATAACAAACACTAAAACAATTGGATGGGGTAAGGGGTTTATTTGGGAACAATTGTTTCTTCCATTATATGTAAAAAAAAAGAGCAGTATACTGATTAACTTATGTAATTCAGCTCCTTTATTTATAAAAAATCAGATAGTAACTATTCATGACCTTGCTTTTGCCTCAGACGGAGGAAATTGGTTTAAACCTGGTTTTAGAATGTGGTATAACTTTTTGATACCTAAAATATGCAAAAGGTCAATGTTAATATTTACGGTGTCTCAATTTTCTAAAAATGAAATAATAAATAATTATGGAGTTTCGGAACAGAAAATTAAAATAATACCCAATGGGTTACCTGAAATTACTTTTAATACAGTTCCTGCAATAAACGGTAAATATGTTTTAATTACCGGAGCAAATAATCCACGAAAAAATGCTGGATGGGTAGTAAATAATATTGATGTAATAAAGCAAAAGGGATATAAATTGGTTGTTTTGAGTGAAGGTTCAGCAATATTTAATGAAGTTGAACTAAAAGAATCAGAGGATGTTATATTTTTTAAAAATGTTTCTTTACAAGTGTATCATTCTCTTTTAAAAAATGCTGAAGCTTTATTGTTTCCATCATTATATGAAGGATTTGGCATACCTATTCTTGAAAGTTTAAGTTTGGGAATTCCTGTTATTGCTTCCGGTTTGGAAGTATTCAAAGAGTCGTTTGGTAATTTGCCGATATATTTCGAATTAAATAATAGTGAAAGTTTCGCAAAGGCAATAAATGAAATTCAGGAAAAACATATTTCGGAGGAAATGATTGTTGATTTAAAAAACAAGTTTAACTTTGAGAATTCAGTTAAAATATTAATGAGGGAATTGGAACAATTAATAAATGAAAATAGCATTAGTCCACGACTGGTTTAATGAAGCAGGTGGTGCCGAAAAGGTAGTGAGGGAAATTCTTAAGTGTTATCCTGAGGCTGATATTTATTGTCTTTTTGATTTCTTTGATGATAAGAAAAGAGGAAAATATCTTAACGGGAAAATTACAACAAAAAGTTATATCCAGCATCTTCCATTTACAAAAAAATTATACCGTTTCTTTTTCCCTTTATTTCCAAATGCAATTGAAAAATTGGATTTGTCAAAGTATGATTTAATAATATCGTCTTCCTATTGCGTTGCAAAAGGAATTAAAAGACATCCGAACCAGTTACATATCTGTTACTGTCATAGCCCTGTGAGATATGCTTGGGATTTGAAAGAGGACTATTTAAAAGCAGTTAGATTCCCAATTAATAGAATTGTTTTTTCAATGTTTTTAAATCGTTTAAGAAAATGGGATAAGGAAGTAAGCAACAGAGTTGATTACTTTATTGCCAATTCCCAAAATGTGAGCGATAGAATCAAGCAAAATTACAATAGGGAATCTGTTGTTATTTATCCTCCTGTGGAAATAGAAAAGTTTTCGATTCAGGAGGACAAAAGCAATTATTATTTTACAGTTGCACGATTGGTTAATTATAAAAGGATAGATTTAATTATTAAGGCATTCAAACAATTGACACATCTTCAATTGCAAATAGCAGGTTATGGTCCTAATATGAAGAGACTTTTGAAGCTTGCACCTGCAAATGTAAATCTTTTGGGATACATTGAATCGAGTGTGTTGGTTAATAAAATAAAATCTGCAAAAGCTTTTGTGGCAGCTGCCAACGAAGATTTCGGAATAACAATTGTCGAAGCTCAGGCTTGCGGAACTCCTGTGATTGTTCCATTTCTAGGTGGTTACAAAGAAACAGTGTTGGATACAACCGGTTTGTTTTATAAAGATCAGTCGGTAGAATCAATCGTAAATGCTATAAATGAATTTGAAAAACAAAACAAAAAATATGAGTCAATAGATTTTATTAATAATGTAACAAAGTTTAATCAGCAGCGTTTTCATGAGGAGTTAATGAAATTTGTCAATGAAGCATATTTAAAATTCATTAATGGTAAAAAGTAAACTGGCTGGTTATTTGGTTTTGTTTCCTCAATGGTTATTCATTGCCCTTTTTGCTTTTCCTGTTTTGCCATTAAAGGCTACCAACTTCCTGTTTATTTTATTTTCTGTTTACATTCTTTTTTATTGGTTGATAAATAAATCAATTGGCTTTTTTGAAAAAGTAAAACCAAACTTAATTATCACATTAGCATTTATTCCTTATTTAGTTGAATTTATGTTTAATTACAATAATTCGGTAATGCAAAATGAGTTGCTGAAAAAGCTTCTTTTTTTTACTGCCCCAATAAGTATTTCAATTTATCTGATATTGTTTAAGTCCGTTAATGTTCGCAATTGTTTTAATTGTTTTGCCGGTTCTGTTATAGTCGTTTCCATTTATTCTATTGCAGAATTGGTGTTTCGGCAAATACTATTTACTCCATCCAGTTATGATAACGGGGCTTATTTGTTGAGATGGAATTTCGAACATATCTCTCATCTTCATCCTACCTACTATAGTTTATTTGCCTGTATCGCCATTCTTTGGATTATATATGATTTCGAAAACTATACTGCCAGATGGAAATATGTTTTAATGGCTTCACTTGTAATTCTTGTGTTTTTAATAATGCTCGTGGCAGCTAAAATGCCGTTGTTCATATTGTCAGTTGTCAGTATATGGATTTTATACAAAAAAATTAAGTCCAAACGAACATTAATTTCTATTTATGCTTTAATGATTATTTTCGGTACGGGCCTTATTTTTATTGTGCCTTCATTAAAAAACAGAACTCAGGAAGTAGGGAATTATTTATCGGCAACATCATCTCATGAAAATACTATTGACCAGCGTGAGCTTATTCTGGATTGTAATCTTAAAGTGTTGGCATTTAATTTTTGGACCGGTACAGGAGCACGAAATTCACAGTTGGCACTGGATTATTGTTATAATTCGCATGGTACAAGTATTATTGAAAAGGATAAATTTAATTCCCATAATCAATTTTTTACGTTAGCTATTAATTATGGAATAGTCGAATTATTTCTTTTTCTTATTACGTTAATATTACTTATTTATTATTCAAAAGGATTCTTATTCGGATATATATTTATTTTGGCAGCAATGCTTATAATGTTTACCGAGTCTATTCTGGAACGCCAAATGGGAGTTTATTTTTATGTCTTGTTTTCGCTGTTGATTATTAATCAGCGGAAAATAATGGGAGAAGAAGTAAAGTAGAAAAAATTATTTGCAGTTCTTTTTAACTGCTTCCTTAGCGTCATCCAAATCAAATTTTGCGGCTTTCTTAATATCGTCGCATGCTGTTTTATCTCCTGTTACCAATTTTATTAACCCTCTCTGACAATAAGCTTCAGCATATCTTTCATTCATTTTTATTGCCTTGTTATAATCGTTTACTGCATTCACATAATCCTTTTTTCCATAGTAGGCATTGCCACGATTATAATAAACATAAGCCGCATCAAATATTTTCAAGGCCTGATTATATTTTTCAATTGATTTATCAAATTGCCCTTTTACCAATAACGAATTACCTTCAAAGTACAGATTATAAAATTCACCTGTTTGTGAAAAACAATACGAGGTGGATATTGCAAAGATAACAAGAAAAAGAAATTTTTTCATTTTGCAAAAATACTCATTAATGAATTAGTACCAAATTACTTTGATTATAATTAAATGGAAAATTAAAGCGATTAGTAAATCTTATTAAGTTAAAACAATTTACATTTACTAATAGAATATTGATTTTATTTGATAAAATAATTATAACAAATCATTTTTACAGCATACATAATAGCTCCAACAATATTTTTAGAATTGGTTTTTTTTATAATGTTTACCTTATGAGTTTCTACAGTTTTATTATCTATAAATAGAATCTTTGCGATTTCAGGATTTGTTTTCTCTTTTCCTATCAGTTTTAATATTTCTATCTCTCTGTCCGTTAAATGAGATAACTCAAAAACGGGTTTTATTCTTTTAGATTTTATTAATTCTTTAATCAATAACTGAGGAACTTTATCATTAAAGTAGTAACCGTTTTCGATAACAGAATTTATTGCATCTACAATTGTATCAATATTATTGTTTTTTAATAAAAAACCACGAACGCCAAGTTCAATCAAGTGAAGAATTATTTCTTCGGAATTATGATGTGTAAGAATTATTATTTTGATTTCCGGATGATTTTTGGTTAGATATTTTGTTGTTTCATAACCATCCATAACAGGCATATCGATATCCAAAAGAATAACATCCGGTATTCCTGTTTTTAACTTTTCAATTAACACTTTTCCATTTTCTGCTTCAATAATTATATCTATATATTTA
>CAIQBY010000408.1 GCA_903870175.1 uncultured Bacteroidota bacterium | reverse complement strand
TAATAATGCAGGAGTAGCCTGCGGTGATGATGGAGTAGATGACACACCAATTACTAAAGGACATTTATATGATTGTACTCCTACTCCTCATTGTACAAGAAGTTTTGCAAACCATATTGTTTATAACTTTAATGGATTGCATCTTTCACAAGGACAGGCTGACCCAACCACAACAACTGATACTACTGCGGTGCTTGGACATTTTACCGCAAATAATGTATCAGCAAATACAACTGATACTGCCCGTTTCTCATTTGCTAAATGGCCCGCCGGTATTATTACAGATACTGTAACTACTATATCCATTGATTCTAATGGAAAAGGCGGGTATAATATAGGCGATAGATTTAAACCTAACGGGGGAGCAGGAACATTTGCTTTATGTACCGTAACTCATACTCAAGTGGTCGATACTCCAAGGGTTGTGTCAGGCGGTACAGGAGGAACACCGGGTCGTACTACTTTTACTGGAACAACAGGAACAGGAACAAAATTTACCTGTATAGGAACAATTAACGGTGCAGGAAATTTAACAGGTGCACTGACTTTAGTAAATGCCGGTAATTATACTGTTAATCCAACTTCGATTTCATCAGAACCGATTACAGGAGGTGGTTTAACTGGCGCAACGGTATCTATTGCTATGGGTGTACAAACTGTAACATTTACCGGAGGTATTTATACTGTTGATCCACCTTCACTTACTGGAAGTTCAACAACAAATATAACAGGAAGCGGAACAGGTTTAAAGATAAATTTAGTTATGGGATATAAAAGTAATTCCGGCACGATTGACCCTACAAAATATTATGAAGTAACCGTGGGTCCTGATGCTTATCATAATATGACTTTGGACGGAATTAGTTTTAATGTAAAAAGAAATTCTACTGGTATAAGAACTTTTGCAGTTCGTTCTAGTGTTGATGGATTTACTAACAATCTTAAAGATACTATTCTTCCGGCAAATTCCAACTTACAACAAATTGCAAATCATACTTTTTTAATTAAGTCTGGTTATCAGTTAGCCATTCAAACAGGTTGTCATATTATTCTCCCTTCTACTTTTAACTATACCATACCGCCTTCACAAAATATTACCTTCCGTATTTATGGATGGAATGCTGTGGATTCAACAGGTACTTTCAGTATAGGTAATGTAAATTTCGATACTAAAAATCCTAATCCGGATACAATTGTTTATAATTTCTCCGGAGTATATCCGCCAACGGGATTTGGAACAACCGACCCTACAAATCTACAAATTGATACTGCCGCAACTATTGGTCAGTTTCATGCTTCTGGTGTATCAGCAAGACCAGTTGAGTCAGAAAATTTTTCCTATACTAATTGGGCACTTGGAGGTGTAAATGATTCTGCTTCTTATTCTGCAATGACAGGTGCTATTGACACAACTAAATATTATGAGGTATCAATTGGTGCAAAATATGCAAATGATATTTCAATTACTGGAATTTCGTTTGATGTAAAGCGTAATTCAACCGGAGTAAGAAGTTTTGCTGTTCGTTCGTCAGTAAGTAATTTTACTTCTAATCTAACTGCATCAATTACCCCAACCAATGCTCAATTAAGCATCAAAGGTACTAATGAATTTTTCTTCAACAATGATACTAATTTATTTCAAAGTGGAAGCCACATTGCATTATCAGGTACTTCTTACACAAATTTTTATAATCCTATTAAATTCCGTTTTTATGGTTGGAATGCAGAGGATTCTCTTGGTTCTTTTACTTTAGACAATGTTTCCTTTACTGACACAGCCGGACTTATTGAGAATTTTGATAATTACATGGACTATTCTTATTGCTCGCCTTGGGGACAAAGAATGTTTACAAGAGGCCAAAAAGACAGGATGAGAGCAGCATTGGAAAGCAGTATTTCTTACAGAGATAATTTGTTTATTACTTCCAATTTAATAGCTACAGGTACTCAAACACCTTATCCTCCAGTTTCCACTTGTCCTCCTAAGCCGGATTTCTCCTCTAACCGTAAAGAAGTTTGTGTTGGAGGCACTGTTACTTTTTATAGAAATATAATGAATGTAACTCACAATCCGGCAGTAAGCAGTTTCACTAAAAAATGGGTTTTCGATGGAGGAGGACCAGGAGGTTCGGCACTTACTGTTACGATAAATGATACACTTATTAATTATAATGCTGCCGCCTCTTCTTTAATCGCGCAGAATGTTACCTATACGGTCGCAGGAGATTATGCAGTTAAATTAGTTGTTAGCAATAGTGCAGGAACCGATTCAATTATTAAAACATCATACATACACGTTGATCCGGGTTGGCATCAATATTCTTCAAATCAAACTGAAACTTTCGAGAACCCTTCTTCATCTTATAGTAATTGGATAATTGATAATTATGATAATAATCCGCATACATGGGGACTCATTAATTTTGCAGGTTATAGTGGTACTCACAGCATGGTGATGAATGGTTTTGGGAATTATTTTTTAGATTTGGATGATTTTATTACTCCAGGATTCAATTTAACTTATCTTACCGGAGGAGCTATTACATTCCAATGTGCCGGTGCTTCAAGTGCATTGACTACTGCGGATTTAAATGATAAATTACAAATATGGGTATCCAAGGATTGTGGACAATC
This sequence comes from uncultured Bacteroidota bacterium, assembly GCA_903870175.1. Lineage (GTDB taxonomy): Bacteria > Bacteroidota > Bacteroidia > 2-12-FULL-35-15 > 2-12-FULL-35-15 > 2-12-FULL-35-15. Next base: position 42,498 of record CAIQBY010000408.1, on the reverse strand, counting down.
GTGGCAGTCTTTAACAACTCTTTCCGGTGCATCCCTTTGCAATAATGGTTATTCGGCTACTTCTTTTATCCCCACTTCCCAAAGCCAGTGGTCGCTTCATTCAGTAAATATTCCTAGTTCATATTATGTTGGAAATACTAAATTTAAGTTTGCTTATACTTCCGGAAATGCCAGCAATAATATTTACATCGATGATATTAATGTTACAGGGGTGCTTGGCATTAATGAGAATTCACTAGATAATTCAAGCTTTTCAGTATATCCTAACCCTTCAAACGATGCAACTAATGTATATTATCATCTGAATACGAAAGGGAATGTTAAAATTGAGGTTTTGGATGTTCTTGGTAAAAAAATAATGGAAATTGATAATAATAATCAAAGTGAAGGTGATTACAATTATTCTATTTCAAAACAAGATCATAATTTAAAAAATGGAATATACTTTGTGAAGTTCTCTTTTGATAATAATTCGGTAACAAAAAAGATTATTTTTACCGAATAAAATATGTTTAAATCAGCCTCAAAAAAGTCCCGACCAGAAGTCGGGACTTTTTTGTTAACTAATATTAATTTAAAAGGACATCTTGCTTTTATACAAAATTGTTTTTACTTTTGATAAATATTTAACAACTATTAAATGAAAAACATTTTTAAAATATTTCTTTTTGTAATTCTTTTAAATATTGCAGCGAAAGCCAAAGCAGGCAATAATGTAATTGTAACTGATATTACTAATGAAATTGAAACCAAGTCCAATGATACAGTATCTGGAATTAAAAGCAACATATTAATATTTAAAATAATTTCGACTCCTGCTCCGGCACCAGTAAATAATACTAATGGGGGTTTGAAAAATGCAGGTAAAGTTGCTCGTACTTCCTATTCTCATTCTTCAATTGAGAGTATTTTAATTAAAAGCAAAGGTATCTAGTTGATTGAATATACCAATAAGCCCTTTCTAAAATAGTAAACCTAACAAACAAGGATTATATAGGATAGTGGGTTTCTTTCTTTTGTTGTTAGAGTCTGCTTCATCACTTCAATTTCCCACCCAGTACACAAGTCTTTTTATAATGCTTTACAGTACCTGTTAAATCAAATACTTCAAAGTAAATTATGTAAATTCCTATTCGGGATTTCTCGCGTTCATCATTAATGCCATCCCAACTAAATGTTCCTTTGATGCCCAATAATTCATTTTGAATCAAATGTTTTATTAAACTTCCCTTGCTATCGTACACATTTATATTGGCAACAAATCCGAGAGTGTCGAAATGATAATTAATATTTACAATATCATTGTATCCATCATCATCAGGCGAAAATATTTCAGGAGTAATTTCAATTGCATTGTCGGTATCGCCGGCATCATTATATTGTGAATTTTTATAACCGGGTGTGCCAAACCCTATATCCTGCGCTGCCGAATGCCAGTTGGTTCTGTCTTTAGTGGCACGTTCAAAATCTATTCGTTCCAATGAAACACCTTTTGTAATATTTAACAATGCAAACTGCATATCTACATTATAAATAAAATTATCGATAATGCCGGAAGCATTAGATAAACAAACGGTTCCGCTGGCAATGTTCATAGTTATCATACTTTGTAAATCTACAAAACCTTTTGGGTTGGTAGTGCTGTATTGACTTTTAACAGCATTGCCGTTTGCACTTAATAATAAGTAATCAGCAGGAAACATTAAATATCCTTGCGTAGTAATCACTTTAGGGCTGATTGTAATATTATTAATAGTATCAAATTCTGAAAGAGTAATAGTTTTTAAATCTATTACTTTTTGTGAACGATTATAAATTTCAACAAAATCAACACCACCAGCATTAGGGTCAGCAAGTATTTCGTTTATTACAATATCATTTGGCATTGCCGGTTCGGGTAAAGCAAAACGTGTAGTATTATCTTGTCCTAAAATATTTCCAACGCAATCGGTAACAGTATTAATTACAGTAATTGTATAAATAATTCCTGCTTGCAAAGGAGTAGAAAATACTAATTGAACAGAACTAAAATCAGGAGCAATAGGTTTTACAGATGTAGGATTACCAATACTATTATTAATTAAATAAATAAAAGGATTCAGCATAGTTGCACTATCAATTGGTTCATCAAAAAACAATAGAATAGTATCTACTGCTATTACTGACACTCGTAATACTTGAGGCGGTGTATCATCTGTATTTACTGCATTCACAGAGTTTATTGTTCCTGGTGTTCCTCCTGCAGCACTTACAGATGCGCGCCAATTGCTCATTCCGCCGCAAGGATTATTCGGGTCAATTTGTTCGAGACTCCATCCGCCATTCTTTTTATAAGTATTCTGATACCAGTTATCAGTATAGGAAACTGTTGATATTACAGCACCTTCAGCAGATTTTAATACAAGTGTTTGTCCGGTATTATTTAAAGTCGGGAAGCTGACAACACCATTAATATTTATATTTGAAAAGAAGAAAGGTATAGCTACAGGTGTTGTAAGTACTATATATCCGTGAGGTGCGATGGTTGCATTTACAATAGTTCTGGCAGTAGTTCCTGATGTAAATGTCCAGTTATTAAGATTGATTGGAAACAATGTTCTGTTATATAATTCCACGTATTCATCATTGGGCAATATGTTTACAGGCGGTGCAGGGTCAGCCATAATTTCATTTATTACAATATCAAATGGTTTAATTTTATAGAATGAAAAACGTGCAGTATCAATTAATAAAGAGTTGCCTACGCAATCAGTAATATTGGTTAATGTAATTATATAAGTTGAAGAATTATTTAATGAATTATTTAAGGTGAGATATACACAAGTGAAAGTTGCATTTACAGTATCTGATACAGGTGCTCCAATGCCGCTATCGATGGCATAATTAGAAGCAGAAGAAATGGAAGAAGCATCAATTGCTTTTGAAAAACAAATATTAATATGAGTAGAATCAATTACTGAAATACCTGTAATAACAGGGTGTACAGTATCAGCAAGAATTGAATAAACACTATTTTGAATACCCGGAGTTCCTCCATTAATATTAACAGAAGCTATCCAGTTACTTGATGCAGGGCAATTAGTATTAGCATTGGGATTAATTAATTCCAATGTCCAGCCGCCATTTTTCTTTACCGCATCCTGATACCACGTATCCGAATAGATAACAGAATCAATGTATGCAAGGGTATTATCCTTTAAATAAAGATGGTCGCCGGAATTATTGAGAGAAGGAAAACTACTTACTCCCATATAATTTCCGTAGCCAATAAACAAAGCTGTATCGGCAGTATTACATATTATTAAATATTGATTTGCCGAAAGTGTAACATTACCAAGCGTTGCAGTGGAAACATTATCAGTAAATTTCCAGCCGGATAAATTATAATTGTTTGTACTTCTATTATATATTTCAATAAATTCAACCGCAGGACAATTTACTTGTGGTGTTGGGTCAGCCATAATTTCATTGATGATAATATCTTTATATGTTGCGGTGGGAGCAACTATATAAGTGAAATTGGTAGCGGCTGTTAGCATTACATTGGCAGATAAATCCTGAATGTTGGAAACCGTTAATGTATTCAACAGCCCATTGGTAAAGGGAATTGCGAATGTTAAATGAACCAGTCTAAAATTTACGGCATCCCGAATTGCTGTAGAAGGATTTCCAAGACTATTGTTTGCGCTATAATTGGTAAGCGTTTGAGATGTTGTTGTATCAACTGCTTCATCAAATAAAACATCAAGTTGTGTGGAAGAAATAATGGCAGATGAAACAATAGTTGGCGGGGTAATATCTATTATTATTGGTCCATTATAAAAATTATCAAAGTAAAAATTAGTGGCATTACTTATTGTATACACTGTGGCAACACCAAAATAATTAGATGATGTATAAGTATTGTCGGTTCCTGTAGCTTCCATAGAATATGATGTTCCGCCGGCGAGGTCAACATATAATTTCCAGCTACCCACAGCATCACGTGTTACTCGAACACTTATGGCAAACGAAGCGGCTATTTGCCCATTGGTGCCGCGACATACAGAAGTGCTGGTTGTTCCGGTCTGGCGAAATAATTCAACAGCATCATTACTTAATGCTTCACCAAATTGCAAATAATATCCATTTAAAGCACCTTCTAAATTTGCTTGATTTGATGCTAAATAAACTCTTCCATAATTACTTGAGGATGGTGCGAAATATTGTTTGATATAAAAACTCCATTCGGTATTATTTAATGAGGAAGTATAACTTGGCGTAGAAAGATAACTTGCGCCAGCAATTGTATTATTTACTTGTAACTGAAATGCTGAATTAACTTTGAACTCTGTGCTATCACCCGCCCAAACGGGATTGACAGTGAAGTTTCCATCACTGAAATTATCAACTACCTGAGCCGAAGCTGTTGCAGAAATAAAGGAAAAAAATAAAAGAACCCACCGAATTTGAAATAACATTTCTCTGTAAAGATAGAAATATTGGAATAAGTATTGGAATAATGTTTTTTTAGATAATTTTGCACACTTATAAAAAACAAATGAAAATAGCAGTAGTTGGCGCAACCGGATTAGTAGGTACAAAAATGATTCAAATATTGGAAGAACGTAATTTTCCTGTAACAGAATTTATTCCCGTTGCTTCTGAAAAATCAATTGGTAAAGAAATTCCTTTTAAGGGAAATAACTATAAAGTAGTTGGTATGCAAACTGCCATTGATATGAAACCCGTAATTGCATTATTTTCTGCAGGAGGAAGTACTTCATTGGAATGGGCTCCGAAATTTGCAGCCGCTGGAATTACAGTAATTGATAATTCTTCTGCATGGAGAATGGATGAATCTAAGCGATTGATAGTACCCGAAATAAATGCAGATATATTAACTGCAAAGGATAAAATAATTGCCAACCCTAATTGTTCGACCATACAAATGGTGATAGTTTTGAATCCATTGCATCAGAAATACAAAATAAAAAGAGTAGTGGTTTCTACTTATCAATCGGTTACCGGTACTGGCATTAAAGCTGTTAATCAATTGATGGATGAGCGCAAAGGGATTGAAGGTGAGAAGGCATATCCTTATACTATAGACTTAAATGTAATTCCGCATATTGATTTGTTTACCGATAATGGATACACTAAAGAGGAGATGAAAATGGTGAACGAAACGAAAAAGATTATGAGTGATAATTCTATCCGAGTTACTGCAACAACTGTTCGTATTCCTGTAATGGGCGGGCATTCGGAAAGTATCAATATAGAATTTGAAAAAGATTTTGATTTAAATGATGTAAGAGCTTTGCTCGAAAACACATCAGGTATTATAGTTTCTGATGATGTAAAGAATTTAAAATATCCTATGCCAATTGACGCTCACGAGAAAGATGAAGTGTTTGTAGGACGTATACGCAGAGATGAATCACAGGCAAACACTTTGAATATGTTTATCGTTTCCGACAATTTGCGCAAAGGTGCTGCAACAAATGCAGTTCAGATTGCAGAGTATTTAATCAAAAATAAATTAGTGTAGTTTACAAGTTTGGCTGTTGTTCAGATGCTGTTTGAGCAACCTGTCCAGCCTCGGAGTTTGTATTCTCGCTAATTTCGATAGTCGATTGTTCTTCATTATTTGGTTTCTTCCCGAAAAACCTTTTCTGAAATAATATTATCAAACCAACCCCAACGCTGATTGACGCATCTGCAAAGTTGAATACTGGTCGGAAGAATTCAAAATCTTCAGTTCCCCAGATTGGAAACCAGGAAGGGAAATGCCCCTTCAAAATTGGGAAATAGAACATATCCACTACCTTACCATGAAGGAATGATTCATACCCGCCTTCCGCAGGCATAAAACGAGCAACATCATAATTACTGTCACTAAATAATACTCCATAAAACACACTATCTAATATGTTTCCCAGTGCACCGGCAAATATTAATGCAATACATACAATATATAATTTGTCTTCTTTCTTTTTGGTGAGCGTCCATAAATAACAGCCTATTCCGGCAACTGCAACAATTCGAAAAGCACTTAAAAATATCTTCCCGAATTTTCCGCCAAATTCCATTCCATAAGCCATTCCATTGTTTTCAGTAAAATGTAGAATAAACCAATGTCCGGCAACGTGTATTTCCTGACCTAAATAAAAGTGTGTTTTAATATAAATTTTAATCAGCTGATCAATCAGCAATACAAGAAAAACAATTAGTAGAGGCTTCTTCACCGAAGGAATTATTTAATATTATTATAAAATAAAGAAAGGCTACACAATTGGTAACCTTTCTTTTAAAATTATGGGTTTGATAAGACTATGATTTCTGAACAAGTTTTGCTTCAATTGCCAATGTTGCATGTGGCACACTTCTTAATCGTTCTTTAGAAATTAATTTACCAGTTGCACGGCAAATACCATACGTTTTATTTTCGATACGGATAAGTGCGTTTTGTAAATTCTGAATAAATTTCTCCTGACGGCTTGCCAAATGAGCTGTTTCTTCTTTTGATAATACATCTGAACCATCCTCCAATAATTTAAAAGTCGGAGAAGTGTCATCTGTTCCATGGTCATCTCTATGGGAAAGCGTGCTTTTCAATAATTCGTAATCCTTTTGAGCTTCTCCCAATTTTTTCAAAATTAATTGCTTGAACTCTTTTAATTCAGGGTCAGTATAACGTGTACGTTTATCAGTATTAATATGTGGTTCTGGAGCAGGGCCCATTGGTTTACGAATTGACGGTGTTTTATACTCAATTACCAATGGAGCATCAACAAAATTGCTGCTTTCATCATCATCCATATCTATAGATGCTGCCTGTTTTTTCTTTTCTGCTGCAGTCAATTTCTTAGGAGCTACAGGTATAGGTTTTTCAACTTTAACTGGTTTAACAGTTGCAACTTTTTTAACTTCAACTTTTGCTGCTTTTTTTGCAATTGGTTTTACAATTTCTTTCTTAAGAGGTTTCACAACCTTCTTTGAAACTATTTGTTTAACAGGTTTTTTTGCAACTACTTTCTTTACCGACTTCACAATTTTTTTCACTTCAACTTTTTTAGTCACTTTTTTTACAATTACTTTTTTAGCTGGTTTAACAGCCTTTTTAGGCGTAACCTTTTTTGCTACTACTTTTTTAGCAACTACCTTTTTAATCGGTTTTTTAGCAACCGCCTTTTTTGCAGGTTTGGTTACTTTTTTAGCAACCGCCTTTTTCACAACCTTTTTAGGAGTTGCTTTTTTAGCTGGTTTTACCACCTTTTTTGCAGGAGCTTTTTTTGCAGGCTTTTTAGCTACCGCTTTTTTTGCAGGTTTTACAGCTTTCTTAGCTGGTTTCCCTTTTTGTACTTTTTTAGCCATTTTGTAATCGTATTAATTTAGTTTATTTATTGTAATAAAAGTCTTTATCTCTTCGTCTAATTCAATCTCAGAGCCATTTGAATGTTCTAAATTATCAACTAGTTCTAATGAAGATGCCAGAATTTCCGCGCAAATATAGTCCAAATTATTATTTATGGCTGTATTTAAAGCAGAATTTCTCTTTATTTTTACTTCTATTTTATCTGTAACATCCAAATTACTGTCTTTTCTGAGGTTTTGAATACGATTTACAAGCTCTCTTGCCAATCCTTCCTCGCGTAATTCCGGAGTTATGGTTACATCCAAAGCCACAGTTAATTGCCCCGAATTTGATACCTTCCATCCCGGGATATCTACTGGAATAATTTCTACATCTTCAGGTAATAAAAATATTTCTAATGAAGTTTTGCCATCACCTGCTAATCCTGAATAATTTGATTCAATTTTTGGTAATATATGTTTCCCCTTTTTTTCAATGTCGCTAATTATCAAGTCTGCATTTTCTTTTGCATAGGCTTGAATTAATTTCATATATTTTCCATAGCTAATACCAAGTGTTTTGAAATTCAATTTCAAATTCTTCACAATTTGCGTTTGTGATTCATCCACCAAATCCAACTGTTTTACATTCACCTCTGATAAAATCAAATCTTTTACTGCTTCGATCTTTGCCTTATATGAATCATCTAATACCGGAATTTGTATCCTGTTTAAAGGCTGACGCACTCTTATATTTTCTTTCTTACGAATTGATAAAACCATGGAAGAAATCTTCTGTGCCAACTCCATTCTTTCTTCCAGATTTTTATCAATTACTTTTTCATCACATACCGGAAACTCACTCAAATGAATAGATTCAAACCTATCACGATTGGTTACCGCATTCAAATCGGTATATAATCTATCCATAAAAAAAGGAGCAATTGGAGCCGATAATTTTGCAATAACTTCAAGACATGTATACAGCGTTTGATATGCCGAAATTTTATCCTGAGAGTAATCTCCCTTCCAGAAACGTCTTCTGCACAGACGAACATACCAGTTGCTCAAATGCTCATCAACAAAGGATTCTATATATCTTCCTGCACGATGCGGCTCATAATCACTATAAGCTTCATCCACCTTTTTAATCAACGTATTCAATTCCGAAATTATCCATCTGTCAATTTCTGCACGTTCTTTCATCGGTATCTCTGCCTCCGAATAGCTGAATCCATCAACGTTTGCATAAAGCGCAAAGAAAGAATAGGTATTATGTAACGTACCAAAAAACTTACGTTGCACTTCTGTTATTCCTTCCAAATCAAATTTCAAATTATCCCATGGAGCAGCGTTAGTTATCATATACCAGCGCGTTGCATCGGGTCCGTATTTCTCAATTGTTTCAAACGGATTGATTCCATTCCCCAATCGTTTACTCATTTTCTGCCCGTTCTTATCAAGCACCAAACCATTACTCACCACGTTTTTGAAAGCAACAGAATCAAAGCACATAGTAGCAATTGCATGAAGCGTAAAGAACCAGCCTCTTGTCTGATCAACGCCTTCAGCAATAAAATCAGCAGGGTAATATTTTTTGTTATCAATTAATTCTTTGTTCTCAAACGGATAATGCAGCTGTGCATATGGCATTGAACCCGAATCAAACCATACATCAATTAAGTCAGGTTCACGGAAAAGCTTTTTACCATTACGTTCCAGCACTATTGTATCTGCATACGGTTTATGCAAATCAAATGTATTATAATTCTCTGCACTGTTATCTCCCACTGTAAATGCACCAAGTGGATTGTTTTGCATCACACCTTTTGCAACTGCATTTTCAATTTCCTTTTTTAATTGCTCCGCCGAACCAATACAAATCTGCTCTGTTTTATCTTCGCTTGTCCAGATAGGAATTGGAATTCCCCAAAACCTCGAACGTGATAAATTCCAGTCATTCAAATTCTCCAGCCAATTCCCGAAACGCCCTGTACCTGTTGATTCCGGCTTCCAGTTGATTGTTTTATTCAACTCAATCATTCGGTCTTTGTAGTCTGTAGTTTTTATAAACCACGAATCCAAAGGATAATATAAAACAGGTTTATCGGTACGCCAGCAATGCGGATAACTATGCTCGTAAGTTTCTTTTTTAAATAGTTTTCCTTCTTCCTGAAGCTTCAAAACTATCCTTTCATCAACACTTAAATAAGCTTTTAACTCTTTTATTTTTTCGTTCCCTTCAAGTATTTTCTTTTGATGCTGAAACTCTGTTTCCTTTTCTGCATCTGTCAAATACGCTTCTTTCACATATTCTTCGCCATACAAAAACACTCCATCTTTTACCTCAGGCAAAAACTTTCCACGCTTATCAACTAATGTTAACGAGCCAATTCCATTTTGTTTTGCAACTCTAAAATCATCTGCACCAAAACTTGGAGCAATATGTACAATTCCAGTTCCATCTTCTGTAGTTACAAAATCTCCAACAATAACTTTGAAAGCATCGCCATCAGTTGGTTGTGCAAATCGAAGAAGTTGTTCGTATTTTATTCCAGCTAAATCGGAGCCAATAATAGTGGAAATGATTTTAAAAGGTATTGGGCGTTTTATTTCAATGCCACGCCCTATATCTTGTTTTAAATAAAGACCTAATTCTTCTGGTGATATTTCAATCTTTCCTTTTTCAAGCCAATTTAAAATATTTGCCTTATAATTGTTTGGTATATGATCATCTTCATAAATAAAGATGTCATTAAATTTTACATCAAATATAGAAAATCCTAAAGCTCGTTCTTTCGCCAATATTACTATAATGGGCTTGTGATTATTAGGATTGTATGTTCTTATAACAACATACTCAATATTCTTTCCAACAGCCAGTGCAGTATTAGAAGGCAAAGTCCATGGTGTAGTCGTCCAAGCAAGGAAATAAACATCTCCTTCCAAACCTTCAAGGTATTTAAAACCTTGAAGGTTTAAATCTTGTTCTTTAGAAACCTTAAACATCGCCACCGCCGTCCTATCCTTCACATCTCTATAACATCCCGGCTGATTTAATTCATGTGTTGAAAGCCCAGTTCCAGCTGCCGGCGAATAAGGCTGAATAGTAAACCCTTTATATATCGCTCCTTTAGAGTATAAATTATTCAGCAACCACCAAACCGATTCAATATAACGGTTATCGTACGTAATATATGGATGCTCCATATCTACCCAATAGCCCATTTTTGCTGTTACATCCGCCCACACATCAGTATATTTCAATACATCTTTGCGGCAAGCTTTATTATATTCTTCAACAGTTATTTTCTTGCCAATATCTTCCTTCGTAATTCCCAATTCCTTCTCCACACTTAATTCTATTGGCAATCCATGCGTATCCCAACCCGCTTTTCGTTTTACCTGAAATCCTTTCTGTGTTTTATATCTGCAAAATATATCCTTAATAGAACGCGACATAACGTGATGAATACCAGGCAAACCATTGGCAGATGGCGGTCCTTCATAAAAAACAAAAGGAGTTTTACCCTCACGCGAAGTAACGGATTTTTCAAAAGTATTATTCTCATCCCATAACTTTTGCACATCCTTAGCAGTTTGCGAAAGATTAAGACTCGAATATGTTTTATATGTTTTACTCATTTATATTATTCTTATGCCCTAAAAATCAGGGGTGCAAAGATAGAAAAAAGCCCCTTTTATCCAACAAGATAAAAGGGGCTTTTTAAAATTAGAACTATTCCCTATTTCGCCACAGTAAATCTACGTGTTTCCACATTTCCATTCTCCAAAACTATTTGTACAAAATAAATTCCTTCAGGAAGATTAGCTACATCAATTTTATAATTATTGATTCCTGCAAATGCATCTTCGACTGCAGTTGTACTCATTTCGGCACCTAAAGTATTATATATTTTATAACTCGCTTTTTTACTTTCAGTCAAATTAAATTGAACATTAATAAAAGAATTAGCAGGGCTTGGATAAACATTAAACATGCTTATCGAATTATCAATCTCATTTACGCTCAAAGCACTGCTTAAATAACCGCCGTTTGTCGAAGTGCTGCCATTTGCAACCATTGAATAAGTATATGCCAATGCGCTGTGAACCCCATTTTTATACCACATATATTCATCATTATTATAGGTTATAACTGTTGGTGCTCCCACATATACCGAATCTGTATAAGCTTGCACCATATGAATTCTCATTGCGTTGGTATACGTTCCATTTGGTGTGGTAAGTGTTCCGTAAGCATCAGCTGTTATTGTGGTAGTGCCTTTTCGGTAATATGTATATCCTCCGCTCACAAATGTTGCAGCCCAGCCATCAGTATAAGTATTATTATAACTGAATGGGAAATGCAATAAATCTTCCGGATTTGAATAAATAATCAAAGTGCCTCCTGCATCATATCCGTAGTTTTGTGATGCCGTAGATGATGCATTGTAATAAGAAACAGTTGTTCCGCCCTGTACTGCAGTATTAGCAATCGGAAAGCTTGAACCGTTAGTTGTAGACGCAACAGTTACGCATGTTTCACCACTTGATGCTGTTGGTGTCAAAGTTGAATTGTTCCAGGTTTGATTTGCTCCCGAAGTGCCCTGACTGAAATATCCGGATGTCGAAAGCGTGAAGTTATCCCCAACTACGGGATTACATCCTGTTCCGGTTAATGTAGGCTGTGCAGCAACAATAGTGGTTGATGCAATTAGTATTCCGGTAAATAAATTGTGTAATGTTTTTTTCATATCAATAAGATTTAATTGTTTATTGAGCGAAGGTAACTATTTATAGATACAAAAGAACGGTCTAAAGTAAGAAAGTCCAAAAGGGGGCTAACATTCGAACTTATAACTTACCAACCTAAATAGTAGCAATAACTTTCAATTCAATCGCAATCGGCGTAGGCAAACAATTAATTTCAATCGTAGTTCTGCAAGGCTGATTATCCTTAAACCACTCAGCATACACTCTATTATATGTTGCAAAATCATCCTTCATATTTGTCAGAAATACCTGCACATCCACAATATTATCCCAACTGCTTCCTGCGTCTTCAAGTATGTATTTAATATTCTGAAACACCGATTTACATTGCGTTTCAATATCATAACTCACAATATTTCCTTTTTCATCCAGCTCCACACCGGGGATTTTCTTCGTCCCACGTTCCCTCGGTCCCACTCCCGAAAGAAATAAAAGATTACCAACCTTGCGCGCATGCGGATAAGCACCCACCGGCTCCGGTGCCTTGCTCGAATTTATTCTATCTTCTGACATTTTTATTTTCTATTAAAGGAGTGCAAATATAATAGTATAAGGTAGTAATTCGTTAAAAGATTTTTTGCTTTACCTCTTTTTGACAAAAGAAGAAAATCATTTTCCAATAGAAGACCATCCACAACCATCCCAACCCCTTCCGGAACCAAAGTAATACCTTTTACCACAATCGCGACACCTTCCACCAACAAAGTAACACCTTCCGGAACCAAAGTAACACCTTCCACCATCATCCTGACACCTTCCGACACCATCCTGACACCTTCCGGAACCAAAGTAACACCTTCCGGAACAATCGCGACACCTTCCACAGCCAATAGAAGAATCCAAAATCTTCTTTTGTCCCCAAATTCTTCTTTTGAAATTAAAATTCTTCTTTTGGTTGAGCAATTCTTCTTTTACCTGCCAATTCTTCTTTTTGATTGATCATTTTTCAGCAAAAAGCACAAGTGAATAATATTTAACTACATTTGCAATCCAAATTTCAAGGGGGATTAGCTCATTTGGCTAGAGCGCTTGCCTGGCAGGCAAGAGGTGACCGGTTCGAATCCGGTATTCTCCACCAATTTTTAGGATTAAGTCCGTTTGCAAGCTCAGGATAACAGATTATGGCTTATGAAAACCACAAAAAACAAAAATATACCTGTTAAGAAAGGTCCAGAGGCTACTTCCACCAATAATATTTTTACCCGTTTCCCCTACATAATCATTGCAATTGTCGGCTTCCTGTTATATGCCCACACTTTAAAATTTGATTATACCAATATGGATGATAAAACCCTTATTGCCGATGACAAAGCGTTTGTCTCTAAATTATCCAGCATCCCTGAAGCGTTTCATTTGGATGTATTCAAAGAAAAAGGCGGCACTTTTTATCGTCCCCTGTTTGTTACTTCATTGATTATTGACGGTTCACTTGGCAAAATGTCTTTTGCCGTTTATCATTTTTCCAATATTCTTTTTCATGTTTTAGCAGGGTGTTTACTTTTTTCGTTGTTGATAAAACTTGAAATTAAAAGAGAATCTTCCTTATTGCTTTCCTTATTTTTAATAATTCATCCTGCTCTGGTTCAGGCGGTAGCCTGGATTCCAGGACGAAATGATTCCCTTCTAGCCATTTTTGTATTATCATCATTTATTATGTTGATGAATTTTATCAAGTCCCACAAAACAATTCATTTTGTTTTGCACTCCTTATTCTTTCTGATGGCTTTATTCACTAAAGAAACAGCAATAATTCTTCCGATACTTTATTTATTAATGATAAAATTCTGGAGTGAAGGAAAACTATTTTCAAAAGCGAACATCAACTATTTGGTTCTCTGGATAACATCGATAATAATATTATTTATTGCAAGAAGTCATGCAATACAAACTTCAAAAGGCGCAACTCCAATAAAGTTCTTGAGTAACATACCGAATAATTTAGCTGCATTCTTTTTATATTTCGGTAAAATACTTTTACCATTTAATCTCTCCGTTATTCCAACAATAGCAGATGGAACTATTATTTATGGGTTGATTACAATTGCAATTATTGCAGCAGTTTTCTTACTATCGAAAACAAAATTTTCATCACTTGCAATTTTCGGAGGTTGCTGGTTTATATTATTTATTATCCCGATTTTAATAGTTCCAAAAGAGTCCGCATTTTTTTATGAACAACGATTATACTTGCCGTTAATGGGCATTCTAATAATGTCAGGTCAATTAATATTAAAGGCAACAAAACAGACCAGCAAGTATTTTAATGGTTCGATACTTGTTTTGATAATTTGTTTTATCCCGATTAATTTTCTTTATTCAAAAAACTTTTCCGGGAAAATGAATTTTTGGAACAATGCACTTGCCACCTCCCCTAATTCAGTTTATGTTAATAAAATTGCTGCAAGTGTTTATTATAAAGACAATAATCTGGAGAAAGCGGAAGAGTTGAATTTAATAGCATTAAAATTAAATCCTGCAGAACCTTTTGTCAATAATGATTTAGGAATAATTTTTCAGGATAAAAAAGAATGGGAAAAAGCAATTGCTTGTTTTCAAAAAGAAATAGCTATTTCTCCCACTTCTGATAAATCGTATTATAATCTCGCCTACTCTTATTATAGTATGCACAATTTAGAAGTATCAGAAAAGTATTTTGAAAAAACTATTACCCTAAACCCTGAGTATAAAGAGGCTTACCAAAGTTTGGCACTTGTAAATGCTGATTTGAAAAATTTTGAAAGAGCAAGGTATTATACCGCAGAGGCACAAAAAAGAGGTATTGTTCCGCCAAAAGAATTTTTAGAATATATTCAAAAGTAATTCTTCAATAAAAAATCATCAATAGAAGTTCTATTGAAAATCCAAGCAAAAAGCCTGAATAAATCTGGGCTGGAGAATGAGAATTCATTTTCAATCGTGCATAGCCTACAACTCCTGAAACAAAAAGAAGTATCATTAATATTAAGTTCATATCCAATTGCAGGCGATATATAATCCCTAAAGAAGCGCCTGTTATTCCACCTATTCCAATAGTATGTGCACTTATTTTCCACTTGTAATTTATAAGCATAGTTAATAAAATGGAAATGGCAGCACCAAGAATAAGTATCTTAAATATACTTGGGAAATCAGCATTGAAAAACAAATAAAATAATGCGAAATAGTATAATACAGTACTGCCATAAGGAATCACTCTTTCCGAAGCAGTTTCCATTTCCAAACTTCTTATACGTCCAATTCTCAATAAAATCAAAGCATTTATAGTTGGCAGCAGGAAAGTAAATAGGAAAGTAATTCCGATAATAATAAATTTTATTCTTGGCGGAGTAAATGTGGAAATATAATTTCTTGTGAAAAATATTATTGAAAAACCGTACGTAGGCATCAATAATGGATGCAATATATAAGAAATAAATTTTGCCAGTTTCTCTTCTCCTGATTTTTTAACAACGGGCTGAACTTCAGATTCCATCTACAATTCTTTTCTAAGCCTAGCTACAGGAATCTCCAACTGTTCGCGGTATTTGGCGATTGTTCTTCGTGCGATGTTATATCCTTTTTCTATAAGAATTTCCATTAACTTATCATCAGTAAGAGGCTTCTTTTTGTTTTCGGCAGCAACACAATCCATCAATATCTTTTTCACTTCCCTTGTTGACACTTCCTCTCCTTCATCATTTGTTAATGATTCACTAAAAAATGTTTTTAATAAAAAAGTTCCGAAAGGAGTACTCACATACTTGCTGTTTGCTACTCGCGATACAGTTGAAATATCCAAATTAACAGTTTCAGCAATATCTTTCAGAATCATAGGTTTTAATTTTGTTTCGTCACCAGTCAAAAAATACTCGCGTTGAAATTCCATAATTGCATTCATTGTATAAAGCAATGTTTGCGCACGTTGCTGCATGGCGTCGATAAACCAACGGGCATCATCCAGTTTCTGTTTTACAAAAGTCTTTGCTTCTTTGGCTGCCTTGCTTTTTTCTTTTGCATATTCCTTTTGCATCTCCACATATTCTTTACTCACTTTTAAATCAGGATAATTCCTTCCATTCAAACTTAAGTTTAATATGCCGTCTTCATTAGTAATAGTAAAATCAGGCACTACCTGCTGCTGGCTTTTTTGTCCGTCAGATGTTGAATTACCCGGACGAGGATTTAATTTAACAATCTCATGCATTACTTCTTTCAGCATCTCATCATTCAAATCCAAACGCTTTGCTATTTTATCGTAATGTTTTCGAGAGAACTCTTCCATATATTTTTCAACCACTTCCGTTGCAAGTTCCACAGTCATTGTTTGCACTTCTTTTCTTTTCAATTGAAGTAGCAAACATTCCTGTAAATCGCGTGCACCAATGCCTGCTGGCTCAAAATCCTGAACAACAGTTAATAGATATTTTAATTCTTCTTCTGTAGTAGTAATGTTTTGGGTAAATGCAATATCATCAACAATAGATGAAATCTCCCTTCGCAAATAACCGTCATCATCCAAGTTACCTATTAAATATTCAGCCACCTGATGTTGATGTTCAGTAAGGTTTTTCATTCCCAACTGCTCTTCCAGAACATCCTGAAAAGAATTACCTACTGAGAATGGTATTTCCTTTCGCTCCTCGTCAGGGCTTTTATTGCTTGATTTTTCCTTGTACGATATCCCTTCATCATCATCCATATAATCGCTCAACGTAAAGTCTTCAAGTTGGTGATCTTCTTCAGATGGAGCGTCTTCGTAATCTTCACCTTCCAAATCAGCATTAGGTTCTTCCTCTTTATCTACGCCTTCTTCCAAGGCAGGATTCATTTCTATTTCCTCTTTTATTCGCTGCTCCAATGCAATGGTTGGCAACTGCAGCATTTTCATTAATTGAATTTGCTGTGGTGATAATTTCTGACTTAATCGTTGTGTTTGTAACTGCCTTAACATAAATCTTCTCCTCAATATTTATTTGCAAAAGTAGGAATAATTTGCTTGACGTATAATAAGAAGTATCATACCCTAAACCCTATTACAAGTACATCATCTATCTGTTCTATTTCTCCTTTCCAATCATTAAAAGCTTTGTATATCAGTTTCTCCTGTTCTTTAATCGGTTTATCATAAATACCAGCTACCAGTTTCTGCAAATTTCCAAGCATAAATTTTTTCCCTTTAGGGCCGCCAAACTGATCAGCAAATCCATCAGAGAATAGATAAACTATATCACCTTTTTCAAGTGCTATTTCATGATTGGTAAATTCCCTTTTTATTTCACCTTCCATTTCTAATCCACCAATTGGGAATTTATTTGCTTTTATCATTTCGAAAGCATTATCATTCTTTTTATTTTTTCTGAAAATCCATAAAGGTCTATTGGCCCCTGCAAATTCAAGTAATGTGCTGTCTTCATTTAAGGCGCATAATGCAATGTCCATTCCATCTCGCCTTTCATTATCACTGTTGCTTTGTTTCAGAGCTGTTTTAACTCCAGAGTGTAATTCATTTAAAATTTCGGAAGGCTTCATAATATTTTTATCAGAAACAATTTCACCTAATAATGTATTACCTATAATGCTCATAAATGCACCTGGTACACCATGACCTGTACAATCTACTGAAGCTATAAATCGTTTATTGTTTCTTTTATGGAACCAGTAAAAATCACCACTCACAATATCTTTTGGCAAGTATAATACAAAAGCGTCATTCATTTCTTTAAGTAAATTTTCCATTGGCGGCAACAATGCTTCCTGAATATTTTTCGCATACTTTATACTATCAGTAATGTCATTATTTTTCATTTCGATGATAGCTTTTTGTTCAAGTACAGCCTCGTTAATTAGTTCAACTTTTTCTTTTTCTTCCCTCAATTCATGCGTTCTCAGTTCTACTTCCTGTTCCAATAATATTTTTGCCTTTTGAAGATTTCGTGTCCTGTTGACGATGAATAAATAAATACTTGTTATCATAAAAATTGCTGATAAAGTATAAAACCACCAGGTTTTCCACCATGGCGGAAGTATTGTAAAATGAAAGGTTACCGGATTTTTATTCCATAATCCATCATTATTCATTGCTTTTAAATTGAAAGTATATTCTCCCGGGGGCAACGATGAATAGGTTGCCACAGTTGTAGATGTTGGAGGAAACCAATCTGCATCTGCACCTGTTAATTTAAATTGATATTTTACCTTACTGGGATTGGTAAGACATACGCCAATAAAATCAAATGTTATATGGTTTTTATCATAAGGCAATATTAAATTTAAAGGCAGGTTAGTTTTAGTATCAAATCCCTTTGAATCTTTTCTTAATTCTGCTGTATCAGTTTTAAAAAACAACCTTATACCTGTAATTCGTGTCAGTGCTTCTTTTTGATTTATCCTTTCCAGCATTGGATTATATAATGTAGCTCCTTTTATTGTCCCAAACCAAAGAGTTCCATCATCCTCCCTCATTTGCGCATTCATATTGCATTCCAAGCCTTTGAAGCCTTCTTCTTTTCCATAATGCTTTATTTCAATTTTTTGCTGAGTATGAAGTTTTGGCAAATCAATTCTATCCAATCCTTTATTTGTACCTACCCATAAATAATTATTATTTGATAACAGCAGATAAATTTTATTGGATGCCAAACCACTATTTTGATTTATGGAATTAAACGATTTATCATCATAATAAAACACACCCTCATCGGTTCCAAACCATAAATAATTAAACTTATCCTTGGTAACAGATAATACTCTTTTATCTGTAAATCCAGATGATTTTGTATAATGTACCGCTGTTTTGTGATTATATTTTATAACTCCTTTTTCGGTACCAAGCCATAAATCATTATTCTCATCTTCGTATATACTGTAAATTGGTGTGAATGTATTGTCGGTTTTTATTGAATTAACGACATCAATATATATAAATTTACCGTCTTTAAAATAAGATAATCCACCTTTTGACCCTATCCACATCAGACCGTTTTTATCTTTTATTATTGAATAGATAATATTCTTCAACAATCCATCTTCTTTAAGTAAGTAATTCTGAACTTTCTTCCCATCATAAATTGAAATACCTTCATGAGTTCCAAAATAAATATTTCCGTTATTGTCTTCAGCAATTGTATTTACCTGCCTATCCGGCAATGAAATTTCAGGTTTCTTTGGATTAACTGTGAAACTTTCTACAACTTTATTTTGATATTGAACCGCTCCAAAATCCTGTAATCCTATCCATATATTTTTCTTTGAATCCTGGAATACTGCTGTGACATAATCGTTTTGCAAACCCTCCCTGGAAGTGATATAATGAAAAGCTTCTCCATTAAATTTTTCAACACCGGAGCCGTATGTACCAAACCAAAAGTTACCTTCCCTGTCTATTAATAAACTAATTAATGAATTATTTACCAAGCCGTTTTCTTCTCTGAATTTACGTGTTATGTAACCATTGTATTCATAAAGTCCTTCATTGGTTGTAAGCCATAGATTATTTCTTTTGTCAGAAGCAATGGCGGAGAAACCTATGTTTGTATTTTTAGGAATTCCTACTTCTTCCACTTTACCCAGTGGGCTTATTTTATTTATTCCTACTATAGTGCCAACATATATATATCCGTCATTTTTTTCATAAATTGTTCTCACAAAATTACTTTGCAATCCCTGTGAAAAATCATAATTAGAAAACTTATCCGTGCTTGTATTATACTTTATCACTCCCCGCTCGGTAGTACCAAACCATATATTATTTGATTTATCCGAACAAATAGTCCATACATTTGATTTATTAAGCAAAGTGTCTTTTTTAAAAGGTACTATTTTATTATTCTCCAGCAGACAGGCTCCTTTAGAAGTTCCTATCCATATCTTTTCGTTTTTATCCTGTATTATTTTGTATACCCTGTTGTCAGGCAATTTATCTTTCACGGTAAGATTCAAAAATGTTTTTCCGTCATAAATACTCACTCCTCCATTAGTCCCAAAAAGTATTATTCCATTTGTAAGTTCAGTAATCGAAAAAACAACATTGTTTGCCAAGCCATCATTTTCAGTGATGTTTACAAACTTATTTCCATCATATTTGCTCACTCCGCCGCCATTGGTTCCAAACCAGATATTTCCGTATCTATCCTGACACATCGATAAAACCATGGATTGAGCAAGACCATCTTCAACATTTAAATTCCGGAAGTCGTACGTTTGCGCAAAAGATGAAAGCTTTGCGAGAAGCAAAATAATAAAGACTATTATTTTTAAACGGTATTTCATATTTGTCAAAAATATAAAAAAATGATGTTATAAAATATTAAATATTTAAGAATCATTTTTATTTCTTCCTGTTTTCAAAATCTTCCTTTATCATTTTAAATACTCTGATTAATAATACAACGGATAAAATTTAAACTTGCCTTCGGTATTAAATTCCAAAGTGGGTGCCGGCATTTTTAATATTCTGTTCAATTTATATCCTGCTTCCGTGGATGCCGACAAATCATTTATCCTGAATAAATCTGTATCCAGTGATAAATAAAACTGCCGGTATCGTTTAAAATCGGGAACTGTTTTACCATTTATCTCTTTCGGGTTATCGCGCGCGCCTACCATCCCTTCGGCACCGTAGCCAAAACTTACATTCAGCCAATTAGGGAAATCATCGCGCGCCGGCAGAAAAGAAGCTACATTTGCCGACAGCCAATAGGTTTGCCCGTTATAATCTTTTATAATCCGTTCCTGATCATTGCTGCCCAAAGCCTGCGGATAATATTGTGCAAACAATGTAAAATGATATGAAAATTTGATACTCACCCGCTGCTCCTTCCAGCCCAGTTGCTGCCCTTCGAACAAGGCAATGCCTGCAAGATTGGCTGCCATATCACCTGTAGAAAATC
The DNA here is from genome assembly GCA_903870175.1 of uncultured Bacteroidota bacterium. Taxonomy (GTDB): domain Bacteria; phylum Bacteroidota; class Bacteroidia; order 2-12-FULL-35-15; family 2-12-FULL-35-15; genus 2-12-FULL-35-15. The sequence goes on along the minus strand of CAIQBY010000408.1, from coordinate 21,520 downwards.
CCCATTTGTCAGAATATCCGTCAAACGTTTCTATCATCGACATATAACCAAGCGCAGTGGCTGAGCCTATTATAGCAGCATTTTTAGATTTAACGCCGCACCATTGCATGATATCCGATTGAATGCAGGAGATAGTAAATGCCGAAAACGAATGCCCGGCTTTATCCATCAGCATCCACTCTGCATTATCATTAAAGAAATGAAATTTGCTCCGTTTAAATTTTTTGTACCACAAATAATTCAACCCTATCATCACCGAAGTACTTATTACTGATTCGGTAATAACGGTGCCCAACAGCCGTTTCTGATTATAATTTTCGGACGGTGCAAAATATTCCTGAGCGCAAAGATTATTTTCACTTACTATAATTAATAAGAAGCCTGACAATAAAATATTTTTAAGAAAACTTCTGTACATTTCAGCAGTTATAAATTCAAAAATGGAGTTAAAGATATTGTTTCTATCATACATTATCGGATATTATTTTTTTTCTTGCTGAAAAACAGTTATAAAAAAATCATTTATTCTGAAACAATGTTTTTCTAAAACAAAAAAAGTCTTGAAATAAATTGGGACTTTTCTTTACAGAAGTTTTTTATTAATACTTCCTTTTTAAAAAATCATTTTTGGATTACAAAATCAACCCATATTGGAAGCTTTTGTTTTCCTGAAAAATACCCTTCCTGAAACATTGGAGGAGATAAAAAAAGTAAAAATAGAGGAGTTGGGAATGTTCCAGGGGTATAAAAAAGTAAAAATATATGCCCCTCCATACATCTAGGGTGGCAATAAACTAGTTTATTGCCACCCTGGTAGTCAAAAAAAGGTGCAATTCGGACTTTATGGCAGATAAATGATGGTTATTGGCAAGAAATGCCATAATGGCAGTAAAGTGGAAATAAAAAGGATAAGTGATGAAATATTGATGAAAGGTAACTTAAATTTATAAATTTAATAATTGATAAATGCAAGGAAATTAAAATTGGGGAAGGGAGGACTATTATAGAATTAAAGAATGATTATTTCAACATAGATATTTTTTATTTGTCTTAAATTTATTTATGAAATCCATAGTCCACTCATTTATATAATGTCAAAACTACCATTAACAATTTAGATAAGTTGAACCATAACTTATTCATATATCTTCAATTATTATTTCTATTGCCTGATTTTATTAAAGCCTGAAAAAAATAATCCATTCGGAAACAAACAAAAAAACGCCCCGTAGATTAATACGAGGCGTAAAAAGAGGCTGATAAACCAGCGAAACAAACCAAACTATGAAAAACACTGACGCACAGCCTCTAATCTTTTTATTTATTATTCAATTACATCTTCATTCTTCACTTCATTTTTGCGGTAAGCCCAGGCAAATATCAATGGGAATACCCAAAGGCTGAAAATCATAGCACATAATATACCGCCAATAACTACACGTGCCAGCGGTCGCGAACTTTCCGACCCTATACCATGCGACATAGCTGCCGGCAACAACCCAATGGCAGCCATCAATGCAGTCATCATCACTGGTCGTATTTTGGTACTCACACCAAGTTTAATGGCATTATAAAGCGAATGTTTTTCCTTATGGAAGATGAGCATATTCTTCTTGAATTCTTCAATAATAAGTACTCCGAATAAAATACAGATACCAAATAAGGCAATAAAACCAATGCCTGCAGAGATACTGAAATTGGTGCCGGTAATAAATAGTGCTGCTATGCCGCCTACAATTGCAAAAGGAACATTCAGGAATACCAATCCGGCATCTATGGCGTTGCCAAGCATCGAAAATAATAACAGGAAAATCAATAATAAACTCACCGGAACCACTTGTGCCAATCGTTTTTGAGCACGCTGCTGATTTTCGAAATCTCCCTGCCACTCCATAGTATATCCTCTTTTCATTTTTACTTTGGCATCTACTTTTGCCTGTGCTTCGGCCACAGTACTTCCCATATCGCGTCCGCGAACTGAGAATTTTACTGCAGAATACCGTTCATTATCATCTCTGAAAATCAAACACGGTCCTGTCTGTTGAGTAATAGTTGCTATTTCTTTTATAGGTACTTTGGAGCCGGAAAGTGTAGGTACCAGCAGGTTTCCGATATCATCAGCAGTACGTCTTGATTCCTCAGTAAGTCGAATACGGATGTCGAATGTTTTTATTCCTTCATATAAAGTAGATGCAGGCAGTCCGCCGATAGCCATCGAAAGCACGGCATTAGCATCGGCAGTAGCCACACCATATACAGCCATCTTCTGCTGATCAAGATTTACATCCAGTTCCGGTTGTCCTATATTATGTATAGCGCCCAAATCATCTACACCTTTTATATCTTTCAATATGTTATATATATTGTCGGCGCTTTTCTCCATATAGTTAAGCGAATCGCCATATACTTTCACGCAGATAGAGCCTTTAACACCCGATACAGCCTCTTCCACATTATCCATAATAGGCTGGGAGAAGTTAAGTTGAGCACCCGGAATTACTGAAAGCTGTTCGCTCATTTTATCAATCAATTCATCTTTCGAAAGTTTCGATTTCCAATCTTCACGCGGATAAAGCATCACAGAAAACTCATTGTTATAAAAGCCCGCCACATCTGTTCCATCATCCGGTCGTCCGGTTTGAGACACCACATATTTTACCTCCGGAAATCTTATTAAAATACTTCTTACCTTTTTAGAAACTTCAACGGATTTCTCCAGCGAAATACTATAAGGAGTCTGCACACGCAGCCAGATTGAACCTTCATCAAGCTCAGGTAAAAATTCACTTCCCAAAAACTTAAATGAATAAAGTCCGAGTACCATTATTATGAATGCTGATGAAAGAACAAGTTTTTTGTTCCTAAATGCACCTGTAAATCCCATCATCATAAACTTGCTAAGGAAATGAACTATTGGATTATGTTTTTCCTTTACATTTTTATTCATCAATAAACTTATTAAAACAGGAACAAGTGTAAGTGTGAAAATTAATGCGCCAAGCAAAGCAAAGCCAAGTGTGAAAGCCAGAGGCGAAAACATTTTACCTTCCACTTTCTGGAAAGCAAATATGGGGAGCAGTGCAGCAATAATTATCAGCTTCGCGAAGAAAATAGCTTTGCCTAATTCAGCACCTTTGTTTTTAATCATACTCATTTTAGCGAGTTTATTAAAACGTTCCATACCTATAGTATGGGCTTTGGTATCCATCATCACAAATATTCCCTCGACCATGACGACGGCTCCATCTATTATAATTCCGAAATCGATAGCACCAAGTGATAATAAATTAGCCGACATACCCATTAAATGCAGACAGATAAAAGCAAATAAAAGTGCCAGCGGAATGATGATTGAAACTGTTAACGTGGTACGCCAGTTGAACATAAACAGCGATACAATTAATGTTACAAATAAAATTCCTTCTATAAGATTATGCATTACAGTATGTGTTGCATATTCTATCAAATCGGATCTGTCGTAATAAGAAACAATCTTGGTATCTGCCGGCAATGTATAATTATTAAGTTTCTTAACCTTGGCTGCGAGGGCATTAATTACTTCGGTAGGATTGGCACCTTTTCTCATCACTACAATTGCTTCCACCACATCCGGCTCTTCAGTTATTTCACGCTGCTTTGTTTTTTTATTTACCAATCCATCAGCACGTGCCACCCAACCGAGTCGTGGCAAATTAGAAATCTCCACCTGCGCTACATCTTTTACTAATACCGGTACACCATTATTATTTGTGATAATAATGTTTTTAATTTCATTGATATCATTAAGCAAACCAATGCCTCTTACCGCAAATGCCTGATTATTCTGAATAATCATATCACCGCCGATATTGATATTTGTTTTCTGCACAGCAGTAAATACATCCAATGGAGTAATTCCAAGAGTTGTCAGTTTACCCGGGTCAACTTTTATTTCATACGTTTTTGTTTTGCCGCCAAAACTAACAACGTCTCCAACACCAGGCACAGACCTTAACTGGCGGTCGATTACCCAATCCTGCATTGTTTTTAATTCGCGTACATCGCGCACTTTACTTCTCAAAGTATATCTGAATATTTCACCGGTAGGGCCAGTAGGCGGCTGCACAGAAGGTTGAATGTTTGGCGGCAAATTAGCATTTCCAAGCAAATTCATTACCTGTTGCCTTGCCTCAGGGTCTTTTACATCGTCATCAAAGATTAATTTTACATACGATAAACCAAAGATACTTGTAGAACGCAAGCTAACCTTACGCTGTACAGGATTCATTGCAAGCTCAATAGGTATGGTAATAAACTTTTCTACCTCTTCGGCACTTCTTCCAGGCCATTGAGTAATGATACTTATTTCAGTATTTGTAACATCGGGGAATGCTTCAATAGGCATATTCTTGAATGTAATAATACCTGCGGCAACCAAAATAAGAGTACAAAATAAAATGAAGTACCTGTTCTTAAGAGAAAACCCAATTATGCCTTTCAAAAAATTAATCATACAATATTATTTTAGGGTTTATTATTAATTGTTTAATGCACCATAAATAAGAATCGCCTGTGAGCCGATAACACGGTCGCCGGGAGCAATGCCTTTTTTAATAAATGCAGTATTCCCGTTTGTACTTAATAATTCAACCGGTCTTATCTGAACGTCTTTTTTATTATTGTAAAGCAAAACATAATATTGGCTATGGTCGAAAACAATTGCATTTGTTGATACAGAAACCGCCTGCCTGTTTTCACTATTATTTACAATTACTGTTGCGAACATTTGAGGTTTCAATAAATAGTCTGGATTATCAAGAACTATTCTCATTTTCATTACCTTGCTGCTTGGGTCAAGTACACTCATTAAATTATCTATTTTTCCTTTAAATATTTTATCGGGATATGAAATAGTTGTTACATCAACCTCATCATCTTTTTTCACTTTGCTTATGTTGCCTTCATAAACATTAGCCTGCACCCATACCTGTTTTAAATCGGAAATAGTAAATAAATTTGCTGCGTTATCAGTGCGGATAGACATACCATTGGTAATATTCTTCTGCACAATAAATCCATCAATAGGTGATTTAAGAATGTATTCGCCATCCCTGTTATTTCCATTAATACTCAATACTTTTTCGGCAGCAGCTTTAGATGCAATTGCCTGTTGGTTTGCCACTTCTGCATTAGTAACATCAATTTCGGAAGCCAAGCCGCTTTTAAATAAATCTTTTTGCTGAGATAGTAATCTGGCAGTAAGGTTTACATTAGTTTCGGCATTGATTAAAGCAACATTATAATTTGCCATTTCAGAACTTCTTACCACACCTAATTCCTGACCGGCTTTTACAAAATCTCCTAATTGTACTTTTATATTTTGAGCTACTCCGCTTATTAATGGAAATATATTTGCCACTTTATCAGTATTAAAATCAACAACACCGGTAAACTTAATAGAGTTGGTTAAGTTGGAAGTTTTAACAGTATCAATTACCAGAGTTTTTAAAAGTGAATCAGGTATTTCATAATGGTCACGCTGGCTGTCATTTGAATTTGTTTCTCCTGATTTGCAGGAGAAAAGATTAAACAATAGTCCTGATATAATTATTAAATTAAAACAGTTCTTTGAAATTTTATTCATAATTGATTTTATTTGTTCTTTAAATATTATTTATTAAAAAATTTAGTTCCTGTAGTATAGTTAAGTTGTTCCAACTGACTAATTCTATTGTATTTCAGGTTATTCAACTGTAATACATTCTGTTTATATGAATCATAAAAATCAATAAACTCTAAAAGAGAAATGTTTCTTTTCTCGTAATTAGATGCTATTTCTTTTATCAGTTTATTAAAATCAGTATCGAATTTTATATCAATACTGTTCAGTAATTTCTCTGCTCTTAAAGCGCCCGCATAACAGTTTGCAACCTGACTTTCCAGTTCATCCTGAGCACCGGACAATTCCAGTTTACTATTTTCAAGCATTGCATTAGCTTGTTTTACATTTCCCTGATTACGATTAAAAATAGGGATATCGAAGCCGACACCAAGACTATTAAAATTATTTACATAACTTCCAAGTCGGTCGTAACCGCCACTGAATGTAAGGTCGGGTATTGCAATTGCTTTTTGCAATCGCAGATATTGCTCGTTTTGTGCAACCACAGCTTTAGCAATTTTTAAATCATATCTATTTTGATATGCACTATCCAATAACGTTTGATAGGCAATTGAAGCTACCGCATTTTTCTGGTCATCTGTAATGGTAAGTACAGGCTTAATGTAAACACTTGCTTTTGCACGTATCAATAACTTGAATTCGCTGTTTACATCATCTATTGTACCTTGCAGATTTATAAGTTCTGCCTGCAAAGTATATAGCTGGGATTGAATTCTCAAATATTCCTTTTGCGAAATATTTCCTTTTTTAACCTGGTCTTCAAATGCATTTGATGTTTTTTGAAGTGACTCGATTTCCTGAGAATAAACTTTAGCGGATTGCTGCAGATAATAAATATTATAGAAGTCATTACGTAATGTATAACGAAGAGTCCGCAACAAATCATAAAACTCATACTCTGTAATTTGCACACCTGCCTGAGCTACTTTTATTGCTTTGTTGCGTTTGCCTGCTGTTTTAACCAACTGACTTATCTGAATTGCAATTTCACGATTGTCGTTACTGAAATCAAAAAACTTTTTAGTATCCGGTTGATAAAATCCTGTACCTATATTAAATTGAGGATTATCATAAACCCATGCAGAAATAACAACTGCCTTGGCGCTATCCATACTGTATTTCTGGGAAAGAACCCGAAGATTGTTTTTCAGAAACTGGTTTTCAGCATCCTGCAAACCGATGGAAAGTGTATCTGGCTTGAAGGATGCAGCAGTTGGCTGACCATATAAAAAAGCAGGAAATAAAAAGTATAAAATACTTAATTTCAAAATAAATTTCATAAATAGAATAGTATACTTGTAATTAATAGTTTAAAGGAAGCACAGTTCTTGTGCCTATGTACTGGCAAAATTCTCTCTAAATTCTAAATACGTTCAGATAACTTTGACTTAAATTTTGTAATCGATGCGGATGAGATTTAGGGAAATGAATCGAGGAAAACGAAAAAATATTCCAATCGGGTTTGAGTTGAAGATTATCAGAAGAAATCAAGGGTAAAAAATTAATGTTGGAAAACAAGAAATTATTCTCGTTGTTTTCCTCTAAATCAATGTCCGCATAATCAAATACATTTTTATTAATGGGATCGGTTTGATCATCAGATAGCGGGCTTTGCTGAATATTATTTATCTGGCTTTGTTCCGCCACGGTACTTTTGGGGCAATAACTGATTGTCCAAATCAATAATAAAAGACTAATAAAGAAACTTATTTTATATGCTTTCATTTTTAATATCTACACCAAAAAAGTTGAATGCAAAAGTATATTATAATAAAGGGAGAATGCCCAAATTAAGATTATTTAACAGAAAGGTAATATTGGTAAAGTATTCAGGGGGTTGGTATAAAATAAAATTAAATATTTATAATCTAAAATATTTTAATACATTTGCACCCCGAATAAATGAGGGTACCCTAGCTCAGTTGGTAGAGCAAAGGACTGAAAATCCTTGTGTCACTGGTTCGATTCCAGTGGGTACCACTTGAAAAACCAAAAGGACAGTTACTGTAAAAGTAACTGTCCTTTTTTATGCCCTGTTATTTTTTATTGGGCGACCAAAAATTAAATTCTATGCAGTATTAAGAGATACACTAAAAGTACTTCCGGTACCGAAATCGCTTTCTACAGCTATAGTTCCTCCCTGGGCTTCAATAAATTCCTTGCTTATTGCGAGGCCAAGACCTGTACCTTCTTTTTTGGTTCCGGGAACTCTGAAATAACGTTCAAATATTTTGTCTTTATATTGAGGTGCGATGCCTTGACCGGTATCTTTAACAGAAAATATTACTTTATTGTTTTCTAAAGTAATGCTTAGATAAATGGTTGAATTGTCGTAAGAATACCGAATGGCATTTGAAATGAGATTGGTAAGTACCCACGCTGTTTTTTCATTATCTGCCTGTACTTCGGGTAAATTTTCAGGGTATTAAATATCGAATTTTATTTGTTTTTGCTCTGCCTGTGTTTTGGTTGAATTGGTAGCATAAAGCAAAATCTCTTTCGGATCATTCGGAATAATTGAAAGCTGAATATTACCACTTTCTACCTGAGTCATGTTCAAAAGTTCGCCGGTGATTTTAAGCAAACGATTGGCATCTTCCTTAATACTTTCTGTCAGATTTTTTTGTTCTTCATTCAACTTCCCCACTTGGTTGTTCTCCAAGAGCTGCAGGCTCATTTTAATAGAAGATATAGGTGTTTTCAGCTCATGCGAAACAGTTGCAATAAAGTTTGTTTTGGCAAAATCCAACTCTTTGAATTCAGTTACATTTCTTAAAATAATAACATGCCCGATCAGTGTTTTGTTTTGCTCACCTGTGGGAACAATAGAAATATGCAATGTTTCCTTTTCAAAATAACTCTCTTTGCCATCAGCATAAATTTTTATAGGCTTTGTTTTTTCTTTTGCAGATAAACTTTCCGCAATCATTAAATCCTGAATAAGCAGCCTGACTAAATCATTACTTACTGCGAGGTCTTTCGCAGCTTTACCAATTAATTCCGCCTGTTTCATTCCGATAATACTTGCCGCTTCTTCATTGGTAAAAAGAATTTTCAAGTTTTCGTCAAGCCCGATAACAGGGTCGTGCATATTATTTATAAGCATTTCTATTCGCTTCTTCTCCATCATTATTTTGGCAAGATTGCTGCTGTTGTATTCTTCCAGTTTTTCAGCCATTGTATTGAATGATTTTGCGACTTCACCAAACTCGCTATGGCTTTTGAAATGCACACGCTCTGAATATTTTTTTGCGGCAATATTTTTAATGCTTTCCGTTAATTCTTTTATAGGGTTTGCAATATTACCAGGTAAATTAATTAATAAAATAAAAGCAATCAGGAAACAAAGTGCGCCGGAAATAGAAATCCACCACGTTGCATTGTGCGCGGTTTGTTTTGCCACATTACTTTTCCGCTGAATAGCTTCCATATTAATCAACATGATATCGGTCAAATCTTTTCGTATTGAAATATAAATACGATTGTCTTTTGAATCCTTTTTCATTTCTTCAAAGTCCTGAGAGAGCTTATCAGTAAGCTCTTTCTCACCTATTTCTGTAATATTGTTTTGCTGATTGTGAAGATTATCAGAGAATTTTTTCTCGCTTACAGGCAAGGTAATATCTTCATCCAATGCCATAAGCATTTTGCGAGAATAATCAAGTGTGTTATAATTCGCAACAAGAATATTCTGAGTATCCTTACTAATAGCATTTATGTAAACCGTTCCTAAAACCGCAAGGAGAATAATAAACATAAACAACAATCCGACGCCAAGCGTTAATCTTACTTTTATTTTCATGATAGTATAACTAAATCAATATCCAGTGATTTTAATTTTTTTAATAATTCGTTAAAAGTATTCGTAGCCAAAATAAAAGTGAAAATATTAAAAGTCGGTTTGCCAATACAAATGGTAGTTACTTCACGTTCTTCTGCTTCTTCTGCTATAGTTTTGGCAATGTTTTTGCCTTCCTTTTTTATTATTTCTGCGCCTAATTCAGTTGCAAGTTTAAAGTTATTTATAAGATGTCGTTGTTTGTCAAGTGCAATTTTATCCCCACTTTCCTTTGGAGTTTGCACATACAGCACATACCATTTACTGTTATAATAACTCGCCAGCCGGGCAGTTTTTCTGATTATTTCTTTCGAATTTTTTTCATTGCTGCTGATGCATGCCAAAAAACGTTCGTGCCGAAGTGCTACATGTCTAGGCACTTCTTTTTCCACTTTTCGCTCTACTTGTGTTGCAACTTCTTTCAGTGCAAGCTCACGCAATTGAAGTATATGCTCACTTTTAAAAAAATTCTTTAATGCAGCTTCAATCTTTTCCGCCTGATAAATCTTCCCTTCTTTCAACCTTACAATCAGTTCATCAGCCGTCAAATCAATATTTACCACCTCATCAGCAAGCGCTACCACTTTATCAGGCACACGTTCCATCACTTCAATCCCGGTAATTTTTTTTACTTCTTCATTCAAGCTTTCAATATGCTGGATATTTACCGCACTTATCACATTTATCCCAGCCTCCAATATTTCCAACACATCCTGCCAACGTTTTTCATTCTTGCTCCCTTCAATATTTGTATGCGCCAGTTCATCCACTATCACCACTTCCGGACGCAAATTAATTACCGCCTGCACATCCAATTCCTCCAGCTCTTTTCCTTTATAAAAAATCTTCCTTCTCGGAATCAAAGGCAATCCCTCCAACAGTTCATGCGTTTCTTTCCGGTTATGAGTTTCAATATAACCTATTTTTACATCAATGCCATTTTTAATCAGCGACCGCGCCTCCTGAAGCATCCGATACGTTTTGCCCACACCGGCACTCATCCCGATATAAATTTTAAACTTCCCTCTTCTTGACCTTTGAATTAAATCAAGAAAATGCTGAACATTCGTTTCTTTGATGCTATCTTCCGACATTTTATAATTCTCTAATCATTTTATTTTCCTTTGGCAAACTCAATAACAATGGTGATTTTTCAATAGTAACATTATCATAATCCAAACCAAATTCTTTTTCATCAGGCAAACTAAATTTTTTTAACATGAAATATGTTTTTAATATGAAACCATTCTTCAAAGATAGTTCATTTTCAAAACTTAAAAACCGTTGCATCACCACAAACCTGAAATCTCCGGCAATATTATGTTTTTCAAGTGAAGCAAATCGACTTTGAATATTTATTTCTTTATTATTCACCATTTCTTCTACTACGTTTCTTAGCAGAAAATTTATTCGAGGCTCAATTCTAAAACCTAATTTAAACGTAATCCATACCACCTCTTCAGGTTCTATAATTTCCACTTTATACGACATTTGATGTGGAGTATCAACCACCTCCACGTGCACAAACCAATATATGTCCGCACGTTTCGGCTGTTTATATAAAATGGAATTAACAATCCGCTCATCTATTTTTGAAGAGTTAGCCGACGAGGTAAGATAAACCAGATTGGTCGCATACTTTGGCACAGACAAATCATTGCTTAACTCTTTTAAAATAGGAATATATGGTTTCAGTTCTTTTAATTTTTGAAGTTTGCTTTTTATTACGCTGCCGCGATGCCAAATATACATTACCAAAAAAATAAAAATACCAACCATTATTGTTACCCATCCGCCATGCGTGAATTTACGAAGGTTTGCAACAAGAAAAGACAATTCGATACTAAGAAATACTACTAAAAGAAGCAGCACCAATATCTTCGGAGTTCGGTTTACATATAAATAAAAGCTCAACAAAATGGTTGTCATCAACATTGTTAATGTTACAGATAAACCAAATGCTGCTTCCATATATTTCGATTCTTTAAAGTAAAGTGTAACACCGATACATGCAATCATCAACAACCAATTGATAGCAGGGATATAAATCTGACCTCGAATATCTGAAGGAAATCGAACTCTTAATTTTGGCCACAAGTTAAGTCGTATAGCTTCCGCAACAAGTGTAAACGAACCGCTTATAAGTGCCTGACTTGCAATAATAGTAGCTAATGTAGCTATTACAATACATGGAATTAAAAACCATTGGGGCACCAATCCGAAGAAAGGATTCAATTCATTTAACGCACTTCCCTGATGTTGCAGCAGCCATGCCGCCTGTCCGAAATAACAAAACACCAGACATATTTTAACGTACAGCCAGCTTATCTGTATGTTTCTTCTACCACAATGTCCCAAATCCGAATACAATGCTTCTGCCCCAGTGGTACAAAGAAATACTCCACCCAGCAACCAGAATCCCTGCGGATATTCTGTCAATAAACGATAAGCATAATATGGATTAATAGCCTTAAACACTGATGGTGTAGCCCATACCGAATATATACCGATAACACCAATCATTGTAAACCACACTAACATTATAGGTCCAAAGAATTTTCCGATTATTTCAGTTCCCGCTCGCTGAATAATAAACAACAAAACAAGAATAACAAGTACAATTTGAATAACCGGCAACCCTGGATTAGCAGGTTTCAACCCTTCAATAGCCGACGAAACAGAAATTGGAGGAGTAATAATACTATCCGCCAACAAAAAACTTCCACCTGCAAGGGCTGGGAAAAGCAACCACTTTTTATAACGCCTTATTAAAGTATAAAGTGAAAATATTCCGCCTTCACCGTGGTTATCAGCCCTTAAGGTAATAAACACATATTTTATTGTTGTCTGAAAAACCAGCGTCCAGAAAATACACGAAACACCGCCGAGGGCAAGCAGTTCGGTAACTGTCCGGTCTTCAATAATTGCTTTATAAGTGTAGAGTGGCGAAGTACCGATATCGCCAAACACAATGCCAATGGAAACAAGGAAACCTGCATACGATAATTTCTTTAAGTTGATACTTTCCATTTATAATTCAGTTTCTATTCTTTGTTAAAAATTTTCCTTCTTGGAATCATTGGCAATCCCTCCAAAAGCTGTTGCATTGCCTCCCTGTTATGAGTTTCAATATATTCTATTTTTACATCAAACCCATTTTTAAATAAGAGAACGATCCTCCTGAAACATTGGATAAGTTTTCTACCACCGCCACTCATCCGATATAAATTTTAAACTTCTCCCCTTCTCGACCTTTGTATTAAATCAAGAAAATGCTGACCAGTTGTTCCTATATTCTCTTCTTCCGACATAATTAAATTTCTCTCCTCAATTTATTTTACTTATTAAATAATGTTCGGACAAAGGTCCTAGCATTAAACTTGGAAATAAAGACAATGCATTTAACACAATAATAACTGCAACAAGAAAGATAGCAAAAGTACTGTTTTCTATTTTAATTGTTCCGTAAGAAGGAGGGATATATGTTTTTTCAATTAATAATCCTGCAATCCATACTGCTCCTATAATAGGTATAAACCTTCCTGATAACATGGCTATTGAAGTTACTATATTCCAGAAAACTGTATTATTTACCAATCCTGAAAACTCCGCACCGTTGCCTGCCGTGGACGAAACAAATTCATATAGCATTGTTGTAAATCCATGCGCGTCTTTATTTGTCAGCCATTGCAAACTATTATTACCGCCGGGATAATTCATATATATGATACAAGCAATCCCTGTTAAAGTTAAAGGAACTAAACTTTGACAGACAGCAACTCCTACTGTTATCTGCATTTCTTTAATCCCTATTTTTTTTCCAAAAATTTCTGAAGTCCTTCCAATCATTAAACTACCAATAAAAAGAGCAATAATTAAGAAGATAAACATATTTACCCAGCCAGTTCCAAGCCCGCCAAAGAAGGCATCTATATTCATACCGATAAGCATACAGGTACCTGACAATGGCATAAAACTGTCATTCATTCCAACTATAGTTCCTGCAGGAATTACTGAATTTTCCCCTTCATAATATCCCGAATAAAATGCACCAAACCTCATCTCTTTCCCTTCCATATTTCCATTGTTCATAATACCCATTGCTGCAATTTTAGGATTGCCGCTTACTTCCTGACGGATGATTGGTATTGTAATTAAAAGAAATCCAACTGTCATCACAGCGAAAATCATCACCGCAAATTTTTTAGCATTCAAATAATTACCAATGAAAAAAATAAAAGCCATCGGTAATAAAAATACAATAATGCTATGTAAAATGAAGGTAAAGAAGTTCGGGTTTTCAAACGGATGCGCATCATTGGCACCAAAAAAACCTCCTCCATTTGAGCCAAGTTCTTTTATCGGTAAAAAAGCTGCCACAGGCCCAGTTGCCACAGTTGTATTTTCTCCCTGAAGCGTAGTAGTCTGTTGCGGACCATGAAAAGTCATCGGTACACCACTGAATAAAAAAAGAATACCTGTTATTAAACATAATGGCAACAATATTCGTGTTAATGAAAGTACAAAATCACTGTAAAAATTCCCCAAGTTTGTTGCTGTTTTCGCAACCAAGCCGCGAACTACTGCCACTGCCACTGCAAGACTTGTGGCTGCACTCACAAACTGCAGAAACATGAATACGCTTAACTGCGATAAATAGGTAGCGCCTGTTTCGCCCGAATAATGCTGCAAATTAGTACTTGTTACGAAACTTATTGCAGAGTTTAAAGCTAAACTCCATTCCATAGAAGGATTATTGGCGGGGTTCAAAAATAAACTCCCTTGAAATATCAGCACCACAAAACCGTACACCAGCCATACTGCATTTATTATAAACATAGCCACAAGGTATTGTTTCCAATTCATTTCCTGCAAAGGATTAATGCGGCAAAATTTAAAGATAAAATTTTCAATGGGTTTTATAAAATCAAGACGGCTGCCACTGCCTGCATATACTTTACTCATGTAAGCCCCTATCGGTATGGCAAGAAGCATAACTCCGATAAATATTAATATGCAAACGATAGTGTTTTGAAACATGATTATTTTTAAAACCGCACAATTAAATCTGCCGCTAAAGAATATTGGTTTTTTTTAGTACCATTATCATAAGGCGTTATACCATTACCATAAGCGGTCTCATATCTTAACTCTGGTCGAATTGTAAATGTATTATTAAAGTGATGTGCAAATCCTATGGTATGACTTGAATAAGCCGTTGCATAACCAGTTCTGTTTCCCTGGGTGTCGTTCAGAAAATCATTCCGAATTGAGATGTAATTTTTGGATGATATAAGTATTTGAAAATAATTTACGAATCCAACAGCGGAAGATATGCCCGGAACCAAAGCGCCCATTCCTGTTCCCATAAAATAAGATTCCGGCGGACCTTCAATTACAGTGCCGCCAATTGGGGCATCATATTGCCACATGTAATACAATTCTGTCATCATGTGAACTTTCTTACTGAAGCGGTGCCCCCATGTTTCTACTACCATTTGCAGATTATCATGTTCGTTAGTATAATGTCCTTTGCCAATTGAAGTAATACCTCCATACAGCGAATTGTTATTATTTTTTGATACCCAACGAAGCATTGCCATGCCGTTGAGGTTTGAAGAATTACTCCAAGGGGCAACATCATTGCCACCATGCGCTCCTACCTCAACCTGAATATACTTACTCAGCCTGATGGTAGCCTGTACACCTGTGAAAGTGTAAGGGTCAACAGTGAACATTAGTGAATGGGAATATAAATAATTATCCGGTGCCCATTGCGCTTCAACATCGGAGGGAGAAATAAAACGCCCTGCTTTAATAAGCATTCCTTCGGCAACCTTTGGAATATAAAGCAGTGCATAAACCTGTGCAGGATCATAGCCATAAAGATTATTGTGTTTTAATAACTGGTCGCTGAAAATTCCTTTTGCAATGGTATATCGGTAGTCCATTCCATAAATATTATCAACGAGAAATCCCCAATCTGCATGTTCTGTCTGTACAGTATTCGGTTCACGTTCAATCCGAAAAATAGCCTGGTCGAGTTGAACACTATTTGGAACAAGGTCGTAGGCGGTAGGTGCATTGGAATATTTTGATGAACTGATATCACCACCACCATCTACCCATCCATAAAATTTTATCCCGTTCTTTTTATTAACAAGGTGCAGGAACTTTTGTAACGGATAATACGTTTCATCGTTAGGTAGTCCGATTATTGGCGCTCCATCCCATTCCGAACCAGGAAATGGCGGTGATTGCAAGGGGCTTGCCAATACTCTTGTAGAGAATGCAGTTACGGAATCATTCTGAGCTTTTATTATTTGGCTGATAAATAAAATACTCAATGCAAAAAATATTAATTGTATATTTTTCATTATTTAATTAAGAATGTTTGGTACATACCATTTATTTTATAATCTGTTTCTAAAGAAATCAAAAATCAAATGCCCGATAAGGGCTAAAACAATGCCTATAATTAAATTGGCACTTGTAAAAATATCCCACACAGCCAATGGTAATCCTTCACTTTGTCCCATACCCGAATGAGTGAATTCTCCCATCAAAAGATTTGAATAGAAAAGAAACAAGATGAATCCAACTTCAAGAATTATTCTTTGAAAACGTCCTAATTTTTTCTGATATTTTTGCTTCACTTTTTCTGGTTTTTTACGAAGGAGATGCAACTTTTCCCTCCCCTTAATAATTAATAAGTATATAGTTTGAAAACAATGAAAAGTGTTCTGCAAATGGTCCCAATACTAGTGCAGGAAAAAAGGCTAATGCTGCTACAATAAAAATCAGGCTGAAAACCATCATGCCAAAAGTTGCATTATCTGTTTTCAAAGTTCCTACACTATCTCCTACATACTGTTTTCCTGCCAACATCCCACCAATAGCAACTGCACCGATAATTGGCAAAAAGCGACCCAGAAGAATTACAATACCGCAACTGATATTCCACCACGGCGTATTATCACCCAACCCTTCAAAGCCACTTCCATCGGCGGAAGAGGCGGAAGTATATTCGTAAATCATTTCACTGAAACCATGAAACCCAGAGTTGTTAAGTGTGGGAGTTGTAAGACTTGGGAAAGAACAGGCAAGGGCTGTTCCAACAAGGGATAAAAAAGGATGCAATAACGTAATGATCATTGCGATTTTTATTTCCCTCATCCCTATTTTTTTGCCAATAAACTGCCCTGTTCTTCCTATCATTAAACTCCCTATAAATACAGCTAAAATGATAATAATAAAAAACCCAAGTACTCCTGTTCCTACTCCTCCGTATAAAGAATTAACCATAATCCCAAGCAATTGCATGCCCCCTGGCAAAGGCATAAAGCTATCGTGCATACAATTTACTGCACCATTCATTGATGCTGTTGCAGTAATACTCCAGTAAGCCGAAGCCGCTGTTCCAAACCTTATTTCCTTTCCTTCCATATTTCCAATGGAATTATCAATTCCCATTTGAGCAATTGCAGGATTTCCTTTTAACTCATAATAAACCGTCGGGATAAGCAATAATAGAAACCCGAATGTCATTACTCCAAAAATCATCCATGCTAATTTTTTTCGTTTAAGGTAAAAACCAAGTGCAAAAACTGTGGCTATAGGAAGAAGTATATGAAAGATATTTTCAATAATCTTAGTGAAAAAATTAGGATTTTCAAAAGGATGTGCAGAGTTTGCACCAAAGTAACCTCCACCATCCAATCCTAACATTTTTATAGATTCAAATGCAGCAATTTGTCCTCTTGCAACATGAGCAGTATCTCCCTGCAAAGTTGTAAATGTATGGGTCCCCTCAAACGTCATTGGCATACCATTAAACAAAAATATTATTGCAGTAATAATGGAAACCGGAAGTAAAATTCGTGTAATTGATTTTACATAGTAGTTATAAAAATTTCCCAGTGCTTCAGTAGTTCTTTCTTTCAGCGCATTAAAAACAACCGCCATTGCTGCCAAAGTAACAGCAGGAGTCAAGAAAAAAAGTGAGAACATAATTACAATTTGTGACAAATAACTCATCCCAGATTCGCCAGAATAGTGTTGCTGGAAACAGTTGGTAATAAAAGCACAGGTTGAATGAAAAGCAAGATCGGACGACATTGCCGGAATTTTATCAGGATTTAAAGGAAGCCAATCTTGATTCATAAGAATGAACATGGTTAGCGGAAACCAGATAATATTAACTGTAAGCAACGCTTTTAAATGCTGCTTCCAGTTCATTTCTTTCATCGCATCAATACCAAGGAACCGATAAATAATCTTTTCAATGGGATTGAACACAGAGTCAAGAATTGTTTTTTCCCCGCCATACACTTTTGCAATGTATTTCCCAAACGGAACAGCAAGTGCTACACTTACTATAAAAATGAATATGATAGTAAATAGTTCCATTTGATTTATTGTATAAATTTTTTAAATACTCTTTGACCTTTCAATTAACTTACGCATTAATTCAACGCGCGCAATTTCATGTTGAATGATTATTCCTGTTCGGGCAATCATTGCTTCTATAGGAATAACGGTTATTCCTGTTCGGGCAAGCGTTGCTCCTGTAGGAATAACGGTTATTCCTGTTCGGGAAAGCGTTGCTTCTGTTGGAATAATGATTATTCCTGTTCGGGCAAGCGTTGCTTCTGTCGGGATAATGATTATTCCTGTTCGGGCAAGCGTTGCTTCTGTCGGGATAATGATTATTCCTGTTCGGGCAACCGTTGCTTCTATAGGAGTAATAATTATTCCTGTTCGGGCAACCGTTGCTTGTATTGAAGCAATAGTTGGTGAGTATTACCAAAAACAACCCTTTGAACTTTCGCTCATCGGGTTGCTTCCAACTAAACAAACACTATCCTACAACCCTTATATCCTAAACAACACACAAAATATTATCCTGCTTTCAGATTTTACCAAGTCAGGCACCCATGTTGAATTCAACCCTGTTGTTGTATACCCTGTTGGTGATGTAACACCTCCGGGTCCGGCAAAATAAGGAACATTTGCCTCCCTGTGTACAAATTCTACTCTGAACGAAACACTTTGATTTGGCATCCATTCTATATTAGTAGAAGCATCCCAAGCTTCAAATATATCACCGGGGTTGGCACTGAAAGGGTGAGTACCTGCTGTAGTTGTCGGATTATTCGGATTTGGCAACGGGCTTGCATCTCCCGTAGGGTACAATACCAAATATCTTCCAGGGTTATTCATATAACCACCGCCGATTGTCCATGCAAATTTGTTATGATAAAACCAGATACGGTTATAAATCATCCAACTTGCAAAGTATTGCGCAGGTCCATGCAACGAATCGCCTTTCTTAAAACCATTTACTGCCAAACCATAAGCGGAACCATCGCCTTTTTCATCACCAATATCAGCAGTCAACGATAATGCTGCCTGACTTATTCCTTTCGATACTTTGTTATGAAAATAACGTACAAGCAAACTGTTATCGGAATGGAAACGACGTCTTCCGGGTATCAATGCAGCATCATTTCCCCAATAATCATTGGTTAATAATTTTACATTTTCATTTGGTTGCCAGGTAATATTTCCTCCCATGCCAGGCATTTCATTGAACATCCCATAACTCTGCCAACCATTAATCAGCCAAAGTTCAATTTTTAATTTAGCAGTAGGGAACAACTGAACACGCATTCCATTAAAAAACCACGGTGTATTATCAGAAGTATAAGAAGCCTGATATTCCCAGTTCTCCACCTGATAATAGGAATTAAGCCCTACATACGACATAAACATTCCAAAATCCACATTGATGCCGTGCATTTTATTAAAATGATAACCGCCGTATGCTTCGCTGATATAACGATACACATTTGCCAAATCATATTGACCGCGATACGGACTGTAATCATTACGCGGAACCACAGTTGAGCGTGTTCCGAACTGTGTCATTATTCTTCCGCGAGCGCCGTTATAAGAGAAATCACCGCCAATGGCAGCACACGAAACTTCCATTTCATTATTTCTCGCCAATGCTGTAGAACCTACCACAGTATGGTCGTTCGGGTTATTGCTCGAATAAGTGTAATTGGCATCCACCATAATACAGCCGGTAAAGTATTTATTCGATAATACTGCAGAATCTCTTCTGTCGCTGCCATTCTGCCAGGTACCATCCTGTCCTTCAAATGGAATCTGTGATTTCATCGGTTTCACCGAATCTTTTTGTGCTGCAGCACCTATTGCAAAGCAGATAAGTGGTACAAGTAATAATTGTTTTTTCATTTTGTTTTGTTTTTTATTTATTGTTTAATTGTATTATATATTTGGGATTTAACTTTATTTCTTTCTATTTTCTGTTTCTTAAAAAATCAAAAACTAAATAACCGAAGAGTGATGAAACTATTGCAAGAGTGAAATTTGTTAGTGTAAAAATATCCTGTACCGCCCATATCAAACCTTTACTATTACCTAATCCCGAATTGGTAAATTCCCCCATCAAAAGGTTGGAGTAAAAAAGAAAGATGATAAACCCCATTTCCAAAACAGCTCTCCAAAAGGAAATCATTTTTGTTTGTTTGTTGTTTCCTTTGTTCATCTTTTACTTTTTTTTCTTCTTTATTTACCAATCAGATAATTTACTTTATACATTTTATGAACTTCATCATAACTAACCAAATCTTTCTCCGAACTAATCTCTGTATCCAGTTTATCATGGAACTTACGGTTATCAGGAAAAGCTTTCTTAAGGTTTTTTATTGTCAAAGGTATTATTTCCGAATCAAGTGTTACACTAAAGTAATAATGAGGAACCAACTGAATTGCTTTTCCGTTGGAAGGCGTAACAGGCACATCGGCAATATAAATTACCATCGTTTTATTTTCCTCTATCTGATATTCATGATCACATTCTTTATAAAATCTGAAATCCTTTTGTTTACAATCCTTGTATCCAAAAATACTATCTTTGTTTAACTGCACCTTTTTATTTCCGTTAACAACATCAATATAGCCCTTGCAGAGAAAATGATTCAGTTTTATTTTCCCTGAAGATAAATCGCAATTCATACTGTAAGAAAGCTTACCAGCCTTGAAGTCCTGCGCATCAATATAGATTCCACTGTATGAAATACTATCCTGCTTTTGTGCAAAAGAAAATTTCATAACAAGAATTAATAAAAACAATAACAGTTTTTTCATATCTATAATTATTTAAGATTGTCTAAGGCAACATTTAATTTTAATACGTTTACTTTTGGAGGACCAAACATTCCTAATAATGGTTTTTCAATTTTGCTTTCTACTAATTGTTTTACCTTTTCTTCCGAAATGTTTCTTGTTTTGGCAACACGTTTAACCTGCACCAATGCACCTTCAGGCGATAGGTCTGGATCCAGTCCGCTACCTGATGCAGTCACTAATTCAGCAGGAATATCCGCTTTGTTTACTCCCGGATTATGTACCATGAATGTATCTATTTTAGCCTGAACATCCTTTAAATAATCAGGGTTCGACGGTCCTTTATTGCTTCCTCCGCTGCCAGCTGCATTATAATTTACTGCAGATGGGCGCGACCAGAAGTATTTATCCGCAGTAAATTTCTGACCAATGTTTGCGTAACCAACCACTTTTCCGTTCACTTCTATTGTTTCTCCTTTTCCGCCTCCGGGAGCTGTCTTTGCAATTCCTGCAATTAATAGGGGATAAAGCATCGAACAGATTATTATCAGTACTGCTGTAAGTTTTAATGATGTTAAAATATAAGTTTTCATTTTATTATGTTTTTATATGCTTTGTTAAATAGTTAATTAAAAAAATACTCCAACCACTAAATCAATTAATTTGATTCCGATAAATGGCAATATAATTCCACCAAATCCATAGATTAATAAATTACGTCTTAGCAATGCAGATGCGCCAATAGGTTTGTATTCCACACCGCGTAAAGCCAATGGAATTAATATAGGGATAATGATAGCATTAAAAATTACCGCTGATAATATTGCACTTTCAGGACTATGTAAATTCATAATATTTAAACC
>CAIQBY010000407.1 GCA_903870175.1 uncultured Bacteroidota bacterium | reverse complement strand
GGTTGCTATCTTAGATGCTGACAAAGAAGGCTTTCTTCGCTCGGATAGAGCTTTAACACAAACAGCAGGGCGGGCAGCACGTAATATTAACGGTAAAGTAATTATGTATGCAGATAAAATTACGGATTCAATGAAACGCACCATAGATGAAACAGAGCGAAGGCGTAAAAAGCAAATAGCATATAATTTTGATAATGGTTTGGTGCCTACAGCTCTGAATAAAACAAGAGAATCTATTATGGGACAAACAACTGTAATTGTTGATGCGAAAGGAAACCTTGTCCGTCCTTATGTTGAGAGTGCGGATATTAATTATGCAGCTGACCCAGTAGTGCAGTATATGAGTAAGGAAGAACTTCAAAAAGCAATTACAAAAACTCGAAAAGCAATGGATGCTGCAGCCAAAGCATTTGATTTTGTTGAGGCTGCGCGGTTGAGAGATGAAATGTTTGCGCTTGAGAAAATGTTTTCTAGTAAATAGCGGTCTTCAATACTCTAGCATATAAGTCTTCGTACATTGGCAGTATTTTAGCAATATCAAATTTCTTAGCCTGCTCGTAAGCATTATTTTTAAAGATACTGAGTGTAACATTGTCTTTCAAAATATGAATTGCATTATTTGCCATTTCTTCTACATCACCAACATTACTTAGGTATCCGGAATAGCCATTGATATTAACTTCGGGTATACCGCCTGAATTGGTAGAAATAACGGGCACCTTGCTTGCCATAGCTTCCAAAGCCGCTAAACCAAAACTTTCCGTTTCGCTGGTAAGAAGAAATAAATCAGCGATAGACAATATCTGTTCAGGATTTACTATTTTGCCCAGGGATTTAATATCATTACATGTATCCAGTTCTCTACAAAGCTTTTCAATATTAGCTCTTTCAGGCCCATCACCTATAAGTATCAGTTTAGAAGGAATTGCCTTCCTAACTTTATCAAACACATATAATACATCTTCAACCCGCTTAACTTTCCGGAAATTACTAACGTGAATTAATAATTTTTCACTATAAGGAGCATAAGCTTTCTTGTCGCAATGCTGATTTTCGGGTTTATAATCATCGAGACGAATAAAGTTTGGAATAACACTTATTTCCTTATTAACATTAGGGAAATTGATATATGTATCTTTCTTTAGACTTTCAGAGACAGCAGTAACGGCATCACTTTGATTGATTGCAAAAGTAATAACCGGCTCAAAAGACGGGTCTTTACCTACCAGAGTAATATCTGTGCCGTGAAGTGTTGTGATAAAAGGAATATTTATTCCCTGAGAAGCTAAAATCTGCTTCGCCATGTAAGCCGCAGAAGCATGAGGTATTGCATAATGAACATGCAGTAAATCCAACTTCTCGTATTTTACAACATCTACAAGTTTGCTGGACAGAACCAATTCGTAGGGTTGATAATCAAATAAAGGATAATCGGAAACAGAGACTTCATGATAAAACAAATTACCGGAAAAGAAATCCAGACGTACCGGTTGACTATACGAAATAAAATGTACCTGATGACCTTTAGCCGCCAAAGCTGTTCCTAATTCGGTAGCTACCACACCGCTTCCGCCAAATGTTGGATAACAGACTATTCCTATTTTCATAAAGTGAATTTTATTCTATCTCGGCGTTCAGCCCTCTTTCAAGAAGCGCAGTACACATTGGTTCCAAATAATCATAAGAACCGTTTTTTACGGAACATTTACCATGATAATGTACAATGTAAGCAAACTGTTCAGCCTGCATCGGCTCGTGTTTACATATCTTAATCAACGAATCAATTACATGATCGAACGTATTGAAATCATCATTATATAAAATGATTTGTTTGCCCGCAATGGCTACTTCTTCGGGTGCCAAAAGCACATCCGATTCAGGATCCGGATGGTGAGCAGTAATATCAGAATTTTTCATTGTTGTATTTGAATAAATGAATATAGGGGAAATCCTAAATAAAAGATTTTAATTCAATCTCCCCATTCCTTTCTTTCCAACAAAGGTACGAATTTAAATTTACCAAATTCTGTTTTTTCAATATGTTTTGCGGTCTTCTTTTCGAGCAATGTCATTATTGAT
>CAIQBY010000406.1 GCA_903870175.1 uncultured Bacteroidota bacterium | reverse complement strand
TCAACACTAAATCTCATCCCGCAGATGCGGAACTTAATTTTAAAATAATGTCGGATAGTAATTTTGTTGATTATGTAAAAATATGCTGTCGCTCGGGCAAAGGTGGTGCAGGTTCCATGCATTTGCACAGGAGTAAACTTACTGCGAAAGGCGGACCGGATGGCGGCGATGGAGGAAGAGGCGGACATATTATTGCGCGTGGTGATAAACAATTCTGGACTCTTATTCATTTAAAATATCGTAAACATGTAATTGCTGTTGATGGCGAAAGTGGCGGTAGCAGTAAGAAAACGGGTGCTGAAGGCAAGGACGAAATATTGCATGTGCCTTTGGGTACTATTATACGTGATGCGGAAACAGGCGAAATAGAAGGAGAAATAACAGAAGACGGTGAGGAAAGAATTATTGTTCCCGGTGGAAAAGGCGGTCTCGGAAACGACCATTTTAAAACGTCAACCAATCAAACCCCTATGTATGCTCAGCCGGGGATACCCGGAAAGATGGAGTGGAAAATACTTGAGCTGAAAGTTCTTGCCGATGTTGGTCTGGTTGGTTTCCCTAATGCAGGCAAATCTACATTGTTATCAGTACTTTCATCAGCAAAGCCTGAAATCGCCAATTATCCGTTTACTACTCTTGTCCCTAATTTAGGCATCATCAAATATCGCGATTACAAATCATTTGTGATGGCTGATATTCCCGGTATTATTGAAGGAGCGAGCGAAGGAAAAGGTTTGGGTATTCGTTTTCTGCGTCATATCGAAAGAAATTCCACACTATTGTTTTTGGTTCCTGCTGATGCAAATGATATTATCAAAGAGTATAAAATATTATTGAATGAGTTGGAAAAATACAATCCTGAACTGATTCATAAAAAAAGAATCCTCGCCATTTCGAAGTGCGATATGCTGGATGAAGAATTGCTGGCGGAAGTAAAAAAAGATTTGAATAAACGTTTCAAAGAAAAGAAAACAGTGCCTGTTATTTATTTTTCTTCGCATACCGAACAAGGACTTACAGAGTTGAAAGATGAACTTTGGAAACAGTTAAACAGTGAGGAAAACACTTTTGATTATTAAATGAGTTTTATTGATTCGATAAAAGCAATTGATACCGAACTATTTTTATTTCTGAATAGTAAGCACAATTCTTTTTTCGATTTCATAATGTTTTGGGCAAGCAATAAGCTCATCTGGATTCCGCTTTATATTTTCTTTGGATATCTCGCCTTCAAATATTTCAGAAGAAGATTCGTATTACTTGTACTGTCCACATTTTTATTAATCGTATTAACCGACCAAGTTTCCAATCGTGTTTTCAAGAATAATTTCGAGCGTTATCGCCCCTGTCATAATTTAATTATCCAGTCGAAGGTACATGTAAACCGAGAATGTGGCGGAATGTTTGGTTTCATTTCATCGCACGCCACCAATACCTTTGGGTTGGCAATGTTTCTAAGTCTTTTATTTTATAAACGTATAAAATACTTCCCTGTTTTCATTTTTCTCTGGGCTGCTTTTATATCCTATAGCCGTATTTATGATGGAGCGCATTATCCCGCCGATGTGTCTGTTGGCGCACTTGTGGGGATGAGTTTGGGATTCATTATTTATAAATGGTATAAGTATATTGATACTAAATTGGGAACAGCTTAACTTATTTCTCTTTGGAAAATTTTTGCTTAAGTGTCTGTTTTTCCCTAAAAAAGACCAAAATCTCCTTTTTTCTGAAAAAACGACCTCCACAATCAACCTCCAATCAACTTTAATTGAAATTACAGCATTATAGGTCACTAACTATGTAAAACGCAATTGCAGTCTTTTAAAGGGTGCATTATTTTTTTATAAGAGCTTCGGAAGGAGAAAAGAAGGTAAATTTCCCTTTTTATCTAATAATTCAGCAAAATACCAAGGTGATTGCTCCAAACGTTTTGGTGATTGCTCCAGGCGTTTTGGTAATTGTCCTAACCTTTTCGGCAATTGCACAAATCATTTTGGTAAGTGCCTTAACCTCTCCGGCAATCGTCCTAACCTTTCCGGCAATTGCCCTAACCTCTTCGGCAATTGCCCAAACCGTTTTGGCAATTGCATAAATCCTTCCGGTAATTACCAAAACCTTTTCGGCAATTACTGAAACTCTTCCGGCAATTGCTCCGGCTTTTTGGGCACTTATCCTGAATATTTACTTAGAACTTCTCTTTAAAAAAACAATAACCCAACTCTAAAATTCAATCTTCATTTCCTTTTTTGTTCCATCATCAGAAGCCATCCTTGCATAATAAATTCCCTGCGGAAGATTGATTGTATGGAAAGTATAATACAATTTATAGTTCCCTTTCCCGTGTTCAATGTTTTCGAAAAGAGATTGAACCAGCACTCCATCCGCATTATATATTCCAATAGTTACATGCGTATTATCGGGTAATGCATAATCGAAAGTGCCTTCAATTGTTTTCACTCTGCCGCATAAATCCCTGTTGTTCTCACGGCAATAAGTAATTTCGTATGGAGGAATAGTTTTGCCGGTAATTTTCGAAACAAAGTTGCGCAGATTATTTACATCCACTTTGTTTCCATCAGTAATACTGCCGAGCGAATTATTATCCGACACCGTCCAGACGGCTTGCTGCGCTGAGGAATTAGTATAATATT
>CAIQBY010000405.1 GCA_903870175.1 uncultured Bacteroidota bacterium | reverse complement strand
TGCGCCTGCAGTAATAATTATCTTATCGAATGGTGCAAATGAAGGCAGTCCTTTATAACCATCACCATAGATGAACTTTGCGCTGTAACCAATGGTCGGTAAAAATTTAATTGTTTTATCATACAACTCCTTTTGGCGTTCTATGGTATAAACTTTTGCCCCCATTTCCAGTAATACTGAAGTCTGATAACCGCAACCAGTTCCAATTTCCAGAACTTTCTCTCCTCGTTTAAGTTCCAAAAGTTCTGTTTGAAATGCAACAGTATGAGGTCGCGAAATAGTTTGCCCTGCTCCTATCGGGAAAGCAATATCTTCATAAGCCCGTTCAATAAAGGCATTATCCAGAAATAAATGGCGCGGAACTTTTTCAATTGCTTTCAAAACCTCCTCATTTACTATTCCTTTCGCCTTTAAAATCAATGTTAACTGCCTGCGAAGACCTTTATGTCTGTATGTATCTGTATGTATATTCATTTTTTCGGCTACGAAATTAACATAACTATCTTTAATAATTAAATGTATTTATGAAGAATACATTGTGGAAAAAAGTATTTTTGCACAAAATTCAATCTGACAATGATAAAAATTGGAGTATTTGGTGCAGGTCATCTTGGTAAAATACATATTAAACTGTTAAAGGAAATTGATAAACTGGAACTAGTTGGTTTCTATGATGCGAATCCTGAAGCAGCTGCTATTGTAGAAAAAGAGATGGGAGTTAAATACTTTGATTCGATGCAGTCGTTGATAGATGCTGTGGACGCCATCGATGTGGTTACCCCTACACTTGCTCATTATGAATGTGCTTCTAAAGCTATCAGGAATTCGAAACATGTATTTATTGAAAAGCCTGTAACTACTACAATCGAGGAGGCTAAGAGTTTAATAGGATTATCAAGGGAAGCAAATGTAAAAGTACAGGTGGGGCATTCCGAGCGATTTAATCCTGCATTTATTGCTGCCAGAGAATATTGCTCAAATCCAATGTTTATAGAAACACATCGGTTGGCACAGTTTAATCCACGAGGCACAGATGTTTCGGTTGTATTGGATTTAATGATACATGATATTGACATTATTCTAAGTGTGGTGAAATCAAGTATAAAACGCATAAGTGCGAGTGGAGTGTGTGTAGTAAGTGATAGCCCTGATATTGCAAATGCACGAATTGAATTTGACAATGGCT
Source organism: uncultured Bacteroidota bacterium (assembly GCA_903870175.1). Taxonomy (GTDB): domain Bacteria; phylum Bacteroidota; class Bacteroidia; order 2-12-FULL-35-15; family 2-12-FULL-35-15; genus 2-12-FULL-35-15. Next base: position 7,898 of record CAIQBY010000405.1, on the reverse strand, counting down.
GTGTGGCCAACTTGACTTCAAGCAGGATATCATTGAAAAACATGAGAAAATCAAGGTTTTTCCAAAAAGATGCGTACATTTCTATTGATTTTCTGGATAAAAAAGTGGATGTTATCAGACTGAAAAATGTTGAAGGCGAAGCTGACCCTCTGGCTGTTACCATAGATTTAGGAAACGGGAAAGGCTCAAAACAAATATATTTCGAAAACCCGGCAACTCTTCCTACTAACGCAATAAAAATGGAACTGGAAACATTTGCCGACAGCATCAATAACAACACTTCCCCATTAGTAAGCATTGATGATGGTTACAAAGCTCTGGATGTGGCTCATCGCATTATTGAAAAAATGAAAGTGACTGCTACTTATTCAGAGGAACAAACAACTAATAAATGAAATTAAAATATAATGTTCTTTTGCCAATACTTTGTATTGTTCTTTTGAACTCCTGTAATATTTATAACCCTTCCGAACCTATTCCGTCGTATATTCATGTTGATGGAATTTCGGTAGTTGCTACCACAGGGCAAGGTACCTCATCAAGCAAAATTACTGATGCCTGGGTATATATAGATGATGAATTAGTAGGCTGTTATGAAATGCCTTGTACATTTCCTGTTTTATGGGATGGAACACATACCATGAAAATAAGAGGAGGAATAAAGGTAAACGGAATAGCTGCTAACCGTTCTCCATATCCATTTTTAGATTTTTACTCTCAGGCAATTACTTTGCAAAGGGGAGTAATCTCAAATATTGGTACAGTAAAGGTAAAATATTTATCCAGCGCTCACTTCTGGTGGTTAGAAGATTTTGAAAGTAACGCCGGTATTTCTATCGATACAGTAAGCAGTGTTTCGGATGTAGCTTTAAATATTGTTTCTTTTCCCCGTGCAAATGTTTTTGAAGGAAATAATTCTGGTGTAGCTTTTTTAAAATCAAATAATTCAATTTTCGAATGCCGAAGTGTAAACTCTTATCCTTTAAACAATGGAGATGCATTTTTGGAATTAAATTATAAATGTAATCACGAATTTACAATTAGCATGGCCGCTACTACTGTGGCACCAGGAGGCACCATTGAAAACTATTGGGCGCAAGTGGAAGTTATTACCTTGAACCCAAGCGCAACTTGGAATAAAACTTACGTATATGTGACTCCTGCAATTAATGAATTAATATCCGAGGGAGGAAGTGCCAATCGTTTTCAAATCTACATGACAATGCAGAACCCAACCGCAGTTGACAGCATCGGTATGGCAATAGATAATTTAAAACTTATCCAGTAATCAAAATACTTGATGAATAAGCGTATTCAGGTTTTAAAATATGTTTTAGCTGATTTATTTTCTGCCGCAACTGCATGGACTCTCTTTTATATTTATCGTAAAATATATATAGAGCCTGAAAAATTTCATAAAGTTGTTCCTGTAGTTTTTGATAAAAAGTTCTTTCTTGCACTATTAATTATTCCTGCCATTTGGCTTTTGATATATTATCTTACCGGAGTTTACAAAAATATTTATCGCAAATCGCGTTTAAAGGAAGTGGGCCAAACCCTTTTACTATCTATCATTGGAGTACTTGTAATATTCTTTACTTTATTACTTGATGATGAAGTTGTGTCTTACAAAAATTACTACCAAAGCGTATTAGTTTTGCTTGGTTTGCATTTCGGGCTCACTGCCACCTTACGTTTCATATTATCAAGTATTACCAACTATAGAATACATAACAAAATAATTGGATTTAATACATTACTGGTAGGCAGCAACGAAAATGCTTTGAAATTGTTTAATGAAATAGAAGCGCAGGAAAAATCTTCCGGAAATAAGTTTGTTGGTTTTGTTCATATAGATAACAAAAACGGTTTTTCTTCCGAACTTACTAAAAGCATTCCTCACCTTGGTGAACTGGCTGATTTAAAACGCCTGATAAAAGAAAAGGAAATTGAAGAAGTAATTATTGCAATTGAATCTTCCGAACACGAAAACATAGGTAAAATAGTAAACGAAGTCGACTATCAGGGTATCCTTATAAAAGTAATACCAGATATGTATGATATTCTTTCGGGCTCAGTGAAAATGACATCAATCTTCGGAGCTCCGCTGATAGTGATTTCTAGAGAGATAATGCCTACCTGGGAACAATCATTAAAACGAATATTTGATGTTACTATATCACTGTTTGTTTTAATTGTATTCAGCTGGTTATATATTATTTTGGCTCTTGCGGTTAAGCTTACTTCAAAAGGTAGTGTATTTTATAGTCATGAGCGGATAGGATGGCACGGAAAGCCTTTCTATATTCATAAATTCCGTTCGATGTATATCGATGCAGAAAAAAGCGGGCCTGCATTATCAAGCAAACACGACCCAAGAATTACTCCATTAGGTATGTTTCTAAGAAAAGTACGTCTTGATGAATTTCCACAGTTTTATAATGTATTGATAGGCGATATGAGTGTGGTGGGTCCCAGACCAGAAAGACAATTCTTTATTGATCAGATTGTTGTTAAAGCACCTCACTATAAACATCTGCATAAAGTGAGACCAGGAATAACATCGTGGGGACAAGTGAAATATGGATATGCCGAAAATGTAGATCAGATGATTGAAAGGCTTAAATATGATATTATCTATATCGAGAATATGTCGATAAGTGTTGATTTGAAGATACTTATTTATACTATCCTTATTGTAATGCAGGGACGAGGTAAATAATTCTAAACGCACCATTCTAAGAACAAGTTAGATTTATTCATTTCAATATCGCTCCACAAATTCCTGCCCCAATTAAAAAATATATACCTGCGGCAATCAATAGTTTTTTTGCGGTTTCTGGCTTTGTTTTAAGTTTAGTCAAACCTAATGCCAGCATAACTATAGCTGGAATATGGCAAACCAGATAAATAATTATTATTAAAGGTAAAATTCCATCCATTTCTACAAATATTAGATTTATATTGATTTAATTTTTTCCAAATACTCCTTTTTTTCATCCCGATAAAAAAGGTTCATTGTTTCAAAAGGAATTATTTTATTATCCTTGTTGACAATATGAACACATGATTTTTTTATTGCTCTTACATCAAAATTATGTGCATCAATGAACTGCATAATAATTACTCTGAATAAATTATCATAACTAAGTTTAGGTGCTTCAATAGCAGGAAGACAGCAAAGCAAAGTATGTAATTTTGATGAGGCTTTATCTGTAGAAGTACCAGTACTGAATATTTCAAACATTTTTTGATGCAATTCCCTGTCTTGCTCATACACAATTGTATTTTTACTGTTATCCAGCAAATCGGCCGGGTTAATGTATCGGGTAAGTGGAATATTGTTTCCTTCCAACTTTAAAACATAACCCATTACTAAAGCATCAGGGTTACATGGTACAGGAATCAAATCATCCGAATTAAATATTTTTGTCTGTTCAAGTATTTTTCTTCGTACTTCGGTTAATGTAATTCTTTCTGTTTCCTGATTAAAATTTTCAAGTCTGCCGGCAATTTGTGTGGGTTGAAACGTGACACCTCTTACACATTTCTGTTCGAGAGCATAATCAATTATTTTACCGATTTCATCATCATTAAGTCCTTTTTGCAATGTAACAACTAATGTAGTTGATAGATTTAATTTGTTTAAATTTTCTATCGCCTTCTCTCTGATTTTTCTTAAATCTCCTCCCCTTAACGATAATAATGCTTCCTCCTTAAAGGAATCGAATTGCAAATAAATTTCAAAGTCCGGAGCATAACTTTGCAAACGTTTTGCAAATTCAAAATCCTTTGCAATCTCAATACCGTTTGTATTCACCATTATGTGTTTTATAGGCAATGTTTTTGCGTAATCAAGTATTTCAAAAAAGTGAGGATGAAGCGTTGGTTCTCCTCCGCTTATTTGCACTACATCGGGTTCTTTTTCATTTTCAACTATAGTGTCCAGCATTTGTTTCACTTCTTCAAATGTGCGGTGTCTGCCATGTGCAGGAGAAGAACCTGCATAGCATGTAGGACATGTAAGGTTGCACCTGTCAGTTATTTCAATTATTGTCAGACATGAATGCTGTTCGTGGTCGGGACAAAGCCCGCAGTCGTAAGGACAACCATAATGAGTTTGGGTATTGAACTTATAAGGCATTTCAGAAGGCTTGTTATAGTTCCTGATATTTTTATAATATTCCACGTCATCCGCTATTAATACTTTAGTATTACCGTGTTCAGGACATCTTTTCAACATAAAAACATTGTTGTTCTCAAATACAATTTTAGCATCAATCCGTTTTAAACATTCCGGACACAAACTTATTGTATAGTCGTAATATGTATATTTTCTAACTGGCATTAAGTATCATTTTTTTAAATGTTGGAATGTAATATATCCAACAGATTATACAAAGCCATTGAATACTGCTTAATCCTAAAACATAAAAAACGTTTGGTTTAATAAATTCAATGAGAAAGCGAAAACCGAAATATGAAATCATGAAAATCTTGAATAACAAACCGCTTTCTTTTTTGGTAAAGCTAACAAATAGTTTAAGAACGATGAACAGCAGACACATAAAAACTACTTCGTATAAAGAAGTGGGATGTCTTAACCGACCGTCTCCCAAGTCCATTCCTGTAATAAAGTCAGTAGTGGTGCCGTAAGTAAATTCTTTTGTTCCGCTTAAAAAGCAACCTATTCGACCAATAATTATTCCTGCGATAATAGGAAATGTAAATAAATCACCTGACGATTGATGTTCGTTTATTAGTTTTTTTGAGATCTCTACACCTGTTAATCCACCAAATAGTCCTCCCATTATTGATTTGCTGTTAAGTAAATTAATGATGTTATAGGTATTATATTCAATCAAAGGATTTTCCAGAAATCCTATTAATCTGGAACCTATAAATGCACCTACTATTGCACCCAGTATAATTGAAAGTCGATTTCTACCGGATATAGGATCAGTCGCCATCTTGCGTAACCAAATATAATATCTGAAAGCAATAAAAAAAGCAAGATATTCAAATATCAAGTGGATATTAATTTTAATTCCAAATAGTATTGGTTCGAATGGTATTGTCAATGTTTCTGTTATTTCTTTCGTTATTATTGTTTTTACCAATAATTTATAATCATTTTAAATTAATATCATAAGGTACGCTTTTTAGGTTAAAAAGTTTAATACAATTTCTATTATGAAAGACTTTATGTAATGTGGATAAATTTTTGATTATCTATTTGTGCGAGAAAATAATCCAATGCCAACATACATTCAAAGACACTAACTTTTTTGCAATAATTTAATAAATAAACGGTATCAGTTTTTTAGTTCTTTTCTTATATTCTGAATATTCGCTTCCGAAATGTTGTATCAATACTTTTTCTTCAATATTTATGCGGATAAGAAAAGCAATGAAAACCGGAATAATTATTACAAATAATGATAACCAATTGTTAAAGGTAAACCCGAGCCCAATAAAAGATAACAGCGAAGCCGCATAAGACGGATGTCTAATATACTTAAATGCACCGTTTGTTTTCACTTTATGATTTTGACGAATTGTAACATCAACAGTAAAAAAATGTCCCATCGAATAAATTACAGATAGTCTGAAAATAATGCCGATATAAATGATTACAACACCAGCATATTTAAACTCACTATTTGATGAGACTGTCATCGGAATGGTGCCTGATATAAATCCTGCTGCTGTTGCAGCCACCATTATGGTAAGCCAAAGCAATGTCAGTGATTTTTTATCTGCATTCTTCTTGTCTCCTTCTTTTGAGCGTAACAAAGCATTCAATATTATTTCTGTAGAAAAAAAAATAATGTATGTTATTAATAGAATTAAATTCATATCAATTGTATAACTACATTAAATAATACTTTCAATTACGCTCTTCATTTTCTGCTGAATTTCAAGGGCTATATCCATCAACGATTCATTTTTTACTGCAACCATTGAAGCGACAGGATCAACTGCAAATACTTCTATATTTCCGTTTTCTTTTTCCTGAACTACTACATTGCAGGGCAGAAAAACACCAATCTTATCTTCTGCCATCAATATTTTGTAAGCATATTGCGGATGGCAGGCACCAATAATTTTATACTTGCGAAAGTCCACATCTATTTTTTTCTTCAATGTATCTTTCATATCTATTTCTGTCACTACACCGAATCCTTCTTTTTTTAATTCAGCAGTCACCAGTTCTATCACTTCGTCAAAGCTTTTGCCTGAAATAATTTTACTAAAATAATAACTCATCTTTTTCTTTTTATGGTTTTGTTTCCTGCAATAAAATTACTGTTTAATAATCATTACTTAGAAACACGTCGGCAAATGTGGGGATTATTTTTTAAGAAGCATTTTCTTTATTAAAACTATTTGTCCCAAATGATAATAACTATGTTCAATTATTGCTTCTATATTTCGTTGATAAGTACCGTATTTCTCATCTAAGAATGTTTCATTTAATTTATGTTCGGGAAGTTGCTCTACTAAGATGGCAAATTTTTCTGCATCTTTCCATAACTGCATTAAAATCTTTTCCCATACATTTTCTGATTTTATCTCGGGGAAATCGTAACTGTATTTATCCTTTATGGTTAGTGCGCCACCCTCAAGTGCCTGCATTACACCTGATAAATAATAATGAATGTGCTGCGTTAATGCAGCAATTGTATTCAAGGAACCGATTTTAGCAGTTGCCAGTTCCCAATTACAAGTAGTTAGTTGATCTTTATAATTTGTATTGGCTATAAACGTTCCATTTAAAATTACTTCTCTTATCCTATTGGATAATTGTTGGTTGATTGACATCTTTATTTTCTATTATAATTCAAGCAAAGATAAAATGATTTACAACTCCAAACCCAACCACCCTATCCTTCATAACATCGTTGAGTATAAAGTATTGTTGCCAATTACCCATTTCGCAGAAGCACATAAGCTGCCATAGTATCCCAAATAAAATGGAAGAATATTAAAAAACCGATATTGCGATACTTTTGATAATGCAGTGCAAATATAAATCCTATAAAGGCAGTGGCAACCACATTTATAACTGTACCATATCCAATATGTATCATCCCGAAAAGAAGAGAAGAAACAATTACGGTAACATATTTATTATTATAAAGCAGCTCAAGACGAGGCATTAAATACCCTCTGAAAATCAATTCTTCGGTAACACCTGCTGTGATGGTAGTAACAGGTACAAGCAATTTATAGTTTTTGAAAATATATTTCAACATAGCCATCTGACTGCTTTCCGAAGCCAGATGCATCAAATTTAATATTAGGTGAATAACAGCCAACCCTGTAAAAAGTACTAAAAGCATAATAAAAAAGAAGGCTACATGAGTACCGATAGAATATTCTGTTTCTGACCATAGTAATATGTTCTGTTTTTCTTTTTTGCGAACATATATAAATATGATTCCTAAAATACACCAGCAAAGAATCCTGGAAACCAGAAAGTAAATTGTAACATAATCAGCATTGGATATTGAGATGGAAAATATTCGAAACCAAGGAATAAGAATTAAAGTAAAGCAACCTATCAACAGAAAGATTCCATTGAATAATACTTTTCGAGAAATGATATTTTCAGTATTTATTAAATCCGGCATTGTAAATTATTCTTTTTCAGCTTCTCTTTTCTATTTTGTATTGTGTATTACTTGTCCTTATTATTTATCGGGAAGTTTTAATTAACAATACCAATTTCAATAAGAAATATTTACAAAACTACACTTTTTAGATTATGAAGTTAGCCACTAAAAAATATTAATAAATTATAAGATAGAAATACAAAAACAATTAAAAATTGCACTTGTCAGTTCAACCAGTTTGATTCCATTAGTATATCTTGGAATGACAAATGTTATTGG
>CAIQBY010000404.1:0-10000 GCA_903870175.1 uncultured Bacteroidota bacterium | reverse complement strand
AGCGTACTCCCCAGGTGGATTACTTATTGCTTTCGCTTAGAGGCGTACAGTATATCGCACACTTCGAGTAATCATAGTTTACAGCGTGGACTACCAGGGTATCTAATCCTGTTTGATACCCACGCTTTCGTGCCTCAGCGTCAGTTACAGTTTTGTGAGCTGCCTTCGCAATCGGTGTTCTGTGTCATATCTAAGCATTTCACCGCTACATGACACATTCCGCCCACATCAAATGTACTCAAGATTAACAGTATCAATGGCAGTTCTGTTGTTAAGCAACAGGCTTTCACCACTGACTTATTATTCCGCCTACGCACCCTTTAAACCCAATGAATCCGGATAACGCTTGGATCCTCCGTATTACCGCGGCTGCTGGCACGGAGTTAGCCGATCCTTATTCTTACAGTACAATCAGCTCTTTACACGTAAAGAGGTTTTTTCCCGTACAAAAGCAGTTTACGACCCATAGGGCTGTCATCCTGCACGCGGCATGGCTGGATCAGTGTTTCCACCATTGTCCAATATTCCTTACTGCTGCCTCCCGTAGGAGTCTGGTCCCTGTCTCAGTACCAGTGTGGGGGTTAATCCTCTCAGATCCCCTAGACATCGTAGCCTTGGTGAGCCATTACCTCACCAACTAGCTAATGTCACGCATGCTCATCTCCAACCACCGTAGTTTTAATATATAAGTGATGCCACTCATATATATTATGGTGTGTTAATCCGAATTTCTTCGGGCTATTCACCAGTTGAAGGTAGATTGCATACGCGTTACGCACCCGTGCGCCACTCGTCATCAAGTATTGCTACTCATGTTACCGTTCGACTTGCATGTATTAGGCCTGCCGCTAGCGTTCATCCTGAGCCAGGATCAAACTCTTCATTGTAATTGTAGAATTTGATTTTCTTGCTCTATTTCAAAAAAGAAAATTAATTATTTATTATTTTGGATTTGTTTCTCAATATATAATAAGAACATTATTATATAAGGGATACTTATTATTTCTATTAGCTTCTCAATATTTTCAAAGAACTTATTTATATTTTTTCTGCTTTCGCAGTTTAGTTTCGCTTTCGCTAAACTTATAAATTTCAGTTTTAAAGAACCCCCTTTTTGTTTGGGGCGACAAAAGTACTAATACTTTTTGACCCTGCAAGTTTTTTTTAATTATTTTAAAAATACTTTTTATTTCTTTTTAAAACTCTTACTCCTGCTATTTTTTTAAGAACTATTCCCTTTGTTTGGGGCGACAAAAGTAGTAAAGATTTTGATACCACAACTTATAAATTTACTTTTTTTTTAAAGTTGTTAGTTAAGTATTGTTAACAACCGCTAAACATACTGTTAAAATTGGGCTTTCGGAAAGAAGTAATATTTGAATTATTTTTGATTTGTTTTTTAAATAGAATAAAAGATTAGGTATTCTTTGCTCTTTTCATTCTTTCTCGTTCTTCGGGTGTTTGAATTGCATATATAAACTTGTTTGTTTTTTCAAGCCATTCAAATATTTCCTTTACACTTCTTTTCTGATGTTCGCGTATTTGTTCTTCTGTAACAGTGTAATGAAAGCCTTTGTCAGCGTTTTCTGCTTTGGGTATTATTTTGGTTTCTGTTTGTTTCATTAAATTTGGAACGCAGATGACGCTGATTATTTATGATTAAAAAGGATTTTTGTTTTTTAATGAAATGGAAATCTCTGTTAAAACTTCTAAATGGATTGCTATATATGATTTTTGCCTTCGGCAATTATGAAAACTCTATTGCTATATCAGTATCGGCTACATCTGTCATTCTCATTTTACCGTCTATGGCTTCCATTTTCAAACCGTGACAGTTTGTCACGGTTTCATTTCCTTCTTTCTTCAACCGTTCTTTTAATTTGCGCCAATACGCAGATGGGTCAATACTATCCGTCAGTACTTCTATAATATCCACAATAGAGAAATACCATTTCTCTTCGTCTCCATTCCATTGCGAACGGATTCTCTTACTTTCAAATAATTTCAGGGCACTCATTTGTTTTCATTACTTATTAATATACGTTATTGCACTACTATCTTCTTATTCACCACCTTTTCGTTCGCTGAGCCTGCCGAAGTGGTTATTTGTACGAAATAAACACCTTTTGCATAGCTACTCATATCAATGGTTGTAGTCTTCCCATTAATAATTAATAATTTATCATTTATAATTCTTCCTTCTAAGTCCATTACTTTTATTGTTGTGTTTTTTTGTATTTCGCTAAAGGAAATTGTTGTTTGAGAGGTGAAAGGGTTGGGAGAAATAGAAATTGTATTTGTATTTTCTAATTGCGAAACAGATGTACTTATTTGATTTACGAAATTGGAATGGGTTGTAGAAATAGACTTTGATGGATTACAAGAAATACTCCAAGTAACATCTATACGATAACGAGCATTTGGATAAGTTGCATAACTTAAATCTGTATAGGTAGAATTACTGCCAGGAATAGTTGAACTTATTGGTAAAAAATTACTAGTATTGTTATCATCTCTATTAATTATATAATAGGTTACCGGATTGCCTGTGTTTTCAATATTATATAAAGTCCATTGCAAATTTCCATTTCCTAAATATTGCAAATGTATTGTATTATGAAAATCACTCATTGTACTTATGCTTAGACAGGAATCTATTGCCGCAATTTTGTATTTGTAAGAAGTAGCATTAGGGTTTGCTCCATAATCATGATATTCGCTTAACGAATCTTTTGAAACAGAACCTATATTGGAATATACGTTTGTAGTTACTTCCCTGTAAATTCTGAAACTATCAATGGTTGCAGCAATTCCGTTTTTTTCCCACACTACTATATTATGTGTGGAAAGAGAATCAACAGTAACTAAACATAATGGTAATAAATTTGGTTTAATAAAACCTACTGATAAAGTAGCAGTAGAATCAGAACATCCATTTACATCTGTTACCTTTAATGTATAATTTCCTGCGCCTATAGTTTGTGTAGTATTAATAGTATCTCCATCACTCCATAAATAATGATAAGGCAAAGTACCTCCAGTTACTAAAGCTGTAATTTGTCCATTAGTAGCACCACAACCAGTATTAGTAATTGTTGGATTAATATTTAAAGCTAATGGTTGAGTTATTGTATCATTTTGAACTGTTGAAACATTATTATTAACATCTTTTATAATTGTTGGATAAATGCCTGCTGTAAGCCCATTAAAAATATTAGATGATTGATAAGTAACGCCTCCATCATTAGAAAATTGATAAGGTGCTGTGCCTCCAATTGGAGTAATGGTAATACTTCCAGTATTATTGCCATTACAATTCACTTTTACCAAAGAATGAGTTGAAAAATTCAACAAGTTACGAATCCAAACACCACCAGCACTTGCAGCATTTGTTGTTCCTGCAAAAATTGTAGTTCCGATAATGGCTAATGTTCTTACTGTAAGACTTGTCAAACCAGTATTTTCTGCTGTCCAATTTCCTCCATTATTAACGGATAGAAATACTCCGTAATATTCTGTTCCTGAAAAAATATTTGTTCCACCTATGGCTAATGAATTAACAAAAAGATTTGGAATCGAAGGCAAACCATTATTAACAGCAGACCAACTGCTACCATTATTTGTAGATAAAAATGCACCACCATTGCCACTACCGTCAGAAGCTCCAGCAAATAGGTTTATTCCATTTACTGCAAAAGTCTCAACAGTAAGACTTGTTAATCCAGTATTCACAGAAGTCCAGCTATTTCCATTATTAGTTGATAAAAAAACACAAGGAGAACTACTGCTATAAGTTCCGGCAAAAATATTTGCACCAGACATTACCAATGATTGAATATTAAGATTTGTTAATCCTGTATTGACAGCAATCCAACTGCCTCCATTATTGGAAGATAAAAACACACCACCAGTAGTACCTGCAAAAATATTCGTTCCACTTATTATCAATGAGGAAACATTAGTATTTGTCAAGCCTGCATTCACAGATGCCCAGCTACTTCCATTGTTGGCTGATAAAAATACACCGCCTCCCAAAGTACCAGCAAAAATATTTGTTCCACTTATTGCTAACGCAAAAACATTAAGATTAGTCAAACCTGTATTTACCGCATTCCAATTTAAGCCATTATTAGTTGATATGAATACACCAGCACCATAAGAACCAGCAAAAATGTTGGTTCCTGCTGAAGCAAAGCACTTAACTGTAGAGCTTCCAAGAGGACAATTGGTTTGAACCCATCCTTGTGCATTTGCAGTAGTCACATACAAAATTGAAATAAGTAGTAATTTTTTCATTTGGGTTTGTTTTTAATATTATTGTTTATTGCGTATTTATTCTATAAAATTCATTAAACATTGTATAAAATTTTTTAGATAAAGTTTCATTGACATTACTCTCAATATCATTTATGTATTTTTTAAGATAACATTCTAAATCTTTAATTAATACCCAAGGATTTACTAACCAATCTTCATCGAACCCATTTTCTTTGTAAAAAAGATTTCCCTCCATGCGTTTCTCCAGTCTGCTATCAACTAAAAATCCATCTCTAATATATCCATCATGAAATAAACCACATCGTATTTTTCTATAAAATTCACTTTCATTTTTATTAATATAAGCCAAAATATCTTTGTTTTTATCATTCTCATATTCTAAAAAATTTATGAAACCATAAATAAAAAATTCTTGTGAAGTTTTACTAGTACTTCTTGTTCCTTTTAAAAATTGAGCATGAGATTCAAAAAATAATAACTCTAAAGCAAACATCGACATTCCAATATTATAGCTGACAGTCGATTCTGCTAAAATATTAATTGGTTTAAAATACCATTCGTTAATCTGTATTTTATATACTTCTGTTTCAGATATTATTTTCTTTTTATTAATAATATCTTGCATTGTAATATTAACTCCAGAATTAAAGATGTAAATCAAATTTGGTGGTATTTCATAGTTTTTATTTTTAAGTTTATTTTATTAAAATACTAAATCATATTTTCTTGATATAATATTTTCAACGCTGTTTTCTTATTTTCAATTGACATATTATCTATTTTTTCTTTCCATTTTATTTCATCTTCTATTCCTTCGAAAATTGATCTCGATGTTGCTCTTGTTCTATAGCCTTGTCTAATTAGATCCATATCAAGGTCTGGTATTTGCCCTTTTATATATTGCATTTTTTCTTTGGGTGTCATATTTTCTTTTTAATTGCAAATAATAATTATTTACAAAGCTATGTTAAATATAAAGGCAAACACAAATAGTTTTAATCTATTTCATTTCCCTTTATAAAATCAACTTATAAACCCAAAAAAAATCCCGCCATTTCTCAACAGCAGGAATTCATTTATAATTTCCTTCAACCTGTTGTTTAAAACTATTTGCTAGTAAGGTTCTGAAGTTTTGAGAACTATTTATTGTCGATTTCAATTCTTCTTTGGATAAATAATCATTTTATCAGGGTATCTTTATATGCATTCATAAATAATTTGCGAGTGTTACTATTTGTGTTTTCCCATACTCTTTTAATATGAGTAAATCTTTATCTCCCGTTATTAAATGTGTTGCTTTTGAATCGATGGCTAATGCTAATAAAAAATTATCTTTTGGGTCTCGGCAAGCATCTACTTTACTGGTAACCTGAATAAAAACTGCTCTGTTTCTTATTTTAAAAATTAAGTTTTCTACATCTTTCGTATCGAAATATTTTTTGAATTTAGTTCTATTGGTAACAGCTATAAATTCGTCTAATAGTTCTTTACTGAAAACAAGGGTTATTTTATCATCAGCAAAAAGTGCATCGAATTTAGAATCCTGTTTTGAAAGCAAAAAGCTGATTAAAATATTAGTGTCAACAACAACCTTATCTCTTTCTTTTTGCATAGCGTGCAGCTCTCACAATTTCCACTTCTTTTGTTATTTCTTCTAACGATGGTGTATCGTGTTTTGCTTTTGCCCTTATTTTATTCACCAGTTTCATAAAGCCATCATCACCGGAATTTGAAATAGCTATTAATTTCATCTCGGCTAAGTTTTGCAGCAATTTAGCTGCCTTTGGGTTTATAATTTCTACTTGTATCCTGTTCATTTTTTTGAGCTTTAGTTAATTATTTTCTTTGCAAAGATACGTCATTTCTTAAACACTAACCCAACCAAAAAAAATCTCTCCAATTCTCAGGAGCAGGATTTGTTAAAGAATTAATAAATTCATTTTATTTCATAATAATTGTAACCCTTTTCCTTTTTCTGCGTATAAGCCTATATAAAAGATTAGTTAGACTTCTCACTACAAGAATAAAAACAAAAAATTTGCAACACACCTACCTTTAGTAACAATCACCCAAAAGCATACGCTCACTTCCATTAATGTTTGGCAAAAACATAAAATCTGCCCAAAAAAGTATAAAACCCTGTTAGTAGCTCTAAAGAGATTTATCCTTGCATAAAAAGGAACATCCAAGGATAAAAAAAATTATCCAGGTATAAAGGAAAAATACATTCGCATAAAAAGTTTTATGCTGGTATAAAAAGATTTAGGCACGCATAAAAACCTTTAACCGCGCATAAAAAGAAGTAAACAGGTATAAAAAGATTTAGGCAGACATAAAAACCTTTAACCACGCATAAAAAGAAGTAAACAGGCATAAAAAAATATAGACAGGCATAAGAAGTTTTAACCACGCATAAAAAACTGTAAGCACGCTTAAAAAAAATTATACCCTATTGGTCTGAATTAACCAACGAAATAAATAATAATAACACTAAAAACATGAAGGTATTGTACTAGGTTTAAATCCGTTAAGATAAGTTAGTATTAATCGTTTTTGTTTGTTTTTACTGCAACTTGCTACTGCAGCATAAACAAATGAAAACACAACCTTAAAAGTTATGTTAAAAGTAATTATTGCGGTATTGAAGTTGGCAGGTCTGACTCTATCGCTGTTAGGTCAAAGAGTAAAGTTTATTGTTGAATCCATCAATGGGTCTGCGTATTTTGTTACGCCTAACCCTTTGGTGGATGCTGCCGACAAAGCAAGAGGAGCATTGGCTGATGCTATTACCAATTGCGCGTTGTCGCCCACAAAGGAGAACAAAAAAATAGTAAAGGACTGTAGGAAAGCGTTGCTGGCAGCAATGGAATTGGTAAGGCAATTTGTACAAGGCGTTGCCCGTCTGAATCCTGTTTTTGCTGAAAACATTGCAGATGCTGCCGGTTTAACACTAAAAAACAATCCGGGCAAAAAAGTTCAGGTGTTTGCGGTGATGAACACAGCCGTGTCGGGTACAGTATCATTATTGGCAGTAGTATTTAAAATTGATATCTACAACTGGCAAATGACGCTAACTCCATTAGTGGATGCAAGCTGGGTACCTATTGGTATAACCGCCAAAGCCCAATTGATGGTAAGCGGTTTAATCAGTGGTCAGCGTTATTATTTCAGAGTAGGAAATGGTGGCGACCCGGCAAAAGAAGTATTCAAAACTGTTGGTAATACAGTAGTGCTTTAATTGTGGTATGTTAAACGAATGAAAAAAGCCCGGGGTTCAGCTACCGGGCTTTTTTATTGACCAATCAATGATAAATTAATATAATTTTGAGCGGTTTGTAAAATCAATTACTTTATACCGATAAATCAATGAATACATACAACAATCGTATATTAAGTAAAGAAACAATAAAAAAGAAACTAAACAATAAAATTATCGGAGAAGCTGAACAAATCCTTTGAATTCATCCGTATTGTTCGAGCATTTATTATTGTAATTCATCAGCCAGTAATACACTCCTTCGGTGGCCAAAGCACCTGAAATTACATTTCCATCCCAACCTTTTGAAGGTTCTTGGGTTTCGAATACTTTTGTTCCCCATCTGTTATATACTTCAAAAGTATAATGATCGATATAATTTTCTATCTGCATATTTGCCAACTGTACCAGAGGGAAAAAGAAATTATTATTCGCATCTTTGTTCGGCGTGAAAACATTAGGGGTTTGAGGATTACTGTCAAAAGGAGAATAAGAAGTAACAGTACCAGAGATTGAAAACTTACAGCCTAATGAATCAGTAGCAGTAACGCTGTATACACCGGCAGGAATATTAATAAGTGCAGGCATGGTTTCTCCGTTTGTCCATAAATATGTAACGTTACCAACGCCTCCGGTAGTAGTAACAGCAGCAACTCCAATAGGGTCCACACCATCGCATTTGGTTGGTACCAAAGTTAATGTACCTGTTAATAAAGGAGATTGATATATGGCAATATGTGATGAATCTATGCATCCATTGGCATCAGTAACAATAAGAGTATAATTTCCTGTCTGTGTACCTGTTATTGACGGCTAATTAAAATTGCCCGGCTGCCAGTTATAACTTGCAAATCCACCAATTGCGCTTAATACAACTGAGTCTCCCGAACAAAAATGAGAAGGTCCGCTTAGATTTACATGTGCCGAAATATTCGACATGGTGACTGTAACAGTTGCCATTGTTTGAATTCCGCAGGAAGAAATAATGCATGAATAAGTGCCTGCAGAATGAACAACCTGACTGCTGCTGTTGCCTAATAATGGAGGCTGCCATTGAACGGAACTTCCTGCATTTGAGATAACATTTATGGTCATCGAATCGTCCGGACATAAAACCGGACTGGAGCCGGCAAGCAAATAAGGCGTGTTATACTGATTTACCAATACTGTATTTGAAACAAGAACACATCCGCTTGTATCTGTAAGTATGGAATAATAATTTCCGGGAGTATTAACAAATACAGTCGAATTGCTTCCGCCTATTGGTCCTGTAGGTCCCTGCCATTGAAACGTTCCATTTCCCGTACTTACCAATTGGAGAGAATCGCCTGGGCAAATAACGCTGGTTGCACTATTAATGGTAACAACCGGTTGCGGAGGATAAACCACATTTATAGACGCAGAAGCATTTGAAGTTGCCGTACACCCATCGGCATCAGTTACTGTTAAATGGGAGGAAACACTATATCCTCCAGGCTGTGTAATATAAACGCTGTCCTGTGTTAAACCGCTTACTCCATTTCCCGACCACGTAAAAGGAGTACCCGAAGCAATTAATAAATTAGTACTTCCCGGACATATTATATGTCTTCCGATAATAGTTACATGTGTGCTTACAACCGGAAGAGGAAGCAAATTAACATATATTGATTGATTAATATAGGTTGTATCTGCATTGCAGTTATTGTGTCGAATTATCATTGCATTAATTTGGTAAGTTCCTGACTGAGAAGGAGTAAAAGTGTTTGGGCAACCACTTGAAGGTACAGGAGTATAAGACACAGTCCCGGGAGTAGCTGTCCAGTGAATAGAAGCATTTGTTAAACAAATGTTATTACCAAAAGGATTGGTGATACTGTCGTAAACCAGCATTGTGAAAGGGCTGCCTGTACATAGAGTAATCGAATCGTTATGGTCTGTATCTTCAAGACAAGTAATTTCAGGAATGATGGGATGTATTATTGTGTCAATCATTACATAAACTGCATTAGTAATTGAGCAGCCAAAACTATTTGTAACTGTAAAATCATAATAACCAGATACTGCTGCTTCTGTTGAAAGCGTTGGGGAAGTTGCTCCTGTTGGTGATGTCCAGCTATATGTATTTCCGGTAGCTATGTTTCCTCCCGTTAGCAATATTGAATCATTACATAAATGAATTGTCGGATGATTTATAGTATCATTTATTGTTGGCATTGAAGGATTAGGATTCACAACAACATAAATGGAATCGGTACTCTGAAAACAACCGTCAACAGTAGTTTGTGTAACCGAATAATATCATGTAGAATGTATGGAAAGAGAATTGGAAGTTGCGTTTGTTGACCAAAGATAAGTAAAATCGGGTCCCATTGGATACGTATTAGATACCGCATCTATACTGCCTACATTACAGAATGTAACAGTATCGGGGCAATTTAAAAAAGCCGTTGTATTATTTATACAAACTCCAACATAAGGTCGGTT
>CAIQBY010000403.1 GCA_903870175.1 uncultured Bacteroidota bacterium | reverse complement strand
TTTATACAATCCCAAAAGTACTAAATCATTATTTACTCCTTATAATAATAACCCAAAACCAAAACCTCCTACAATCGCCCTGAGAAAAACTTCCCGAACAATTCCCTAAAGAATACACGGAAACCTGCCTTCATTTCCCCTTTTCTGGCCAAAAACACCCTTTTTCCCACCCTCCAAAATGCTAAAACCATTATAAACACAATTAGGTTAATTGGTGACATAATTAGTTCTAATGGTGGCATGATTAGTCTTAATGTTCGCATCATTATACTTAATGGTGGCATAATTAGTTCTAATGGTAGCATAATTAGATCTAATATTCGGATATTTAGTTCAAATGACGGCGTCATTTGAACTAATGTTCGCATCATTAGTTCAAATGTTCTGTACATTTGAACTAATGACGGCATGATTAGTCTTAATTTTCATATTTCGACCTTTAATACTTTTCATGTCAAATCGAATACAAAATAAATTGACTAAAGCGGAGTAATAAATAAAAAAGAAAATAAAAGCGGAATAAAACTTGCAGGTCATAAATATGTTTACCTTTGCCCTGTAATTCTTTTACAAAAAAGAGTTGTCAAACCTCGAAGGAGTCGGGTAACACTAGACTATATCTCTTCCAATTAGGGTCATAATATAAAAGTTGTGATTTTATTTTTGAGTTATAAAAATAAAATGTAAACAATTTAAATTTAATATTATGATAAATTACAGTGTAACAATCGTGTTTTACAATCTTTATTTCGGCTTTTATGTGCCTTATGCAATAGATGCTGCTAATCAAACTCGTCTGGGAATTAGTGACGATCAAAAAGATGAATTAATTTTGTTGAAAGATCAGTGGGACAAGGCTTTCCAAAACTATACAGAACCTGAAACCTATGGAAAACTATCTATTGCAATACAAAATAAAGTGTATCGCATGTGTAAGTTGGTGACTGATGGACTTACTCAGCAGTTGAAAACAAGTAAATCAATTACGTTGGAAGAGTTGGATTTTATTATTTTCAACATCCACAAAGATGCTTCAAGAACAAAAGCTTCAAAACCAACTGCCACCGCAGTTGTTATTCAGCGATTGGTTTCTCATTTGAACAATGAATATCTGGTGAGCGATGTTGCCAACCCATCAAGCGGAGCAAAACCAAAAGGAACAAAACGCGTAAAAGTAGTAATGATTGTACTTGATGCAAAAGCGGGAATACCTACAATTGATATGCTGAAAGCAGAAATGGAAAGCGGTACTATGCGTTTTGATATACCATTTACCGAAGATCAAATTGGAATGATTGCATATATAGCAGTATGTTTCAGCAATGATGCAGGAGATGGAGAGTATTCAAAAATTATTGCAAGTCCGATTATATAATAAGTTCGTAAGTTCTAAGTTTATTAGTTCATAACAAAAAAGCCTCGTAGAAATACGAGGCTTTTTATTTTAATTATTTCCCAATCAGCGTTTCCGCAATTATCAAATCCTGAGAAGTAGTAATTTTAATATTTTCTCGGTTGCCTTCAATCAAATTTATTTTTACCCCAATAGTTTCCGCCACACTGGCATCATCAGTAAATGAAGGAGTATATTCCTGTTCAAAAGCTTTCTTTAATATAGAAGAATGAAAACATTGCGGTGTTTGTATAATCATATATTTATTTCTATCCACTGCTTTATTCGTTTCTCCATCCACTTGGCGTATCGATTCATTTAAAGAAATGGCAGGAGTTGCATTTCCTTTTTCTTCAGCAGTTTTAAAAGCAGTACTAATGGTATGGGTATTTACTAAAGGTCGGGCAGCATCATGCACCCCAACTACAGAGTTTTCGGGTACTGAATTCAAACCATTCTTTACAGAATGAAAACGAGTTTCGCCGCCTCCAACTAAAGTATGAGGAATATTAAAATTATGATGTTTGCAAAGCAGTTGCCATTCGTCATTCAATTGCAAATTTAATACTACAATAATATGTATGTCGGGAATTGATGAAGAGAATTTCTCGATAGTATGCATCAGGATTGGTTTCCCCTGCAAAAGAATAAATTGCTTCGGAACAGCATTATTCATTCTGGTTCCGCTACCTCCTGCAACTATAATTACATACTTTTTCAAGACATTTGAATGTTAAAAGTAAAGATTATAAATAAAAAAAACGAATTTACGAATCTATTTAGTAGTATTCGTAAATTCGTTAAGATTAGTTATCTGTAAAATAACGATAGTTACAATATCAGCATTGCATCGCCATACGTATAAAAGCGATACTTTTCTTTAATAGCTTCTTTGTATGCTTTCACCATTAAATCGTATCCGCCAAATGCATAAACCATCATTAATAATGTAGATTCAGGCATGTGGAAGTTAGTAATCATACAATTTGCAACACTGAAATCATAAGGAGGAAAAATAAATTTGTTTGTCCAGCCTTCAAATGGTTTTAAGAATCCGTCTGTACTTACAGATGTTTCAATAGCACGCATTGTGGTGGTACCAACACAGCATATTTTCTTTTTATTTCTACGTGCATTATTTACTATTTCGCAGTTTTGTTCTGTAATAAACAACTGCTCCGAATCCATTTTATGTTTGGTTAAATCTTCCACTTCAACAGTACGGAAAGTGCCTAATCCAACATGTAATGTAACATTTGCAAAGTTAACACCTTTAATTTCCAAACGTTTTAAAAGCTCACGGCTAAAGTGCAAACCTGCTGTTGGTGCTGCCACAGCTCCTTCGTGTTTTGCAAATACAGTTTGATAACGGTCTTTATCTTCTTCCGTAGGTGCACGTTTAATATATTTAGGAAGTGGAGTTTCGCCCATTTCTTCCAGTGTTTTGCGGAAATCTTCGTATGAACCATCGAATAAAAAACGAAGTGTACGTCCACGTGAGGTAGTGTTATCAATTACTTCAGCCACTAATGTATCATCTTCGCCAAAGTAAAGTTTGTTCCCGATACGTATTTTACGCGCAGGATCAACCAATACATCCCACAAACGGCTTTCAGCATTTAATTCTCTTAATAAAAACACTTCGATTTTTGCACCTGTTTTTTCTTTATTGCCATACATACGGGCAGGAAATACTTTGGTGTCGTTTAGAATCATACAATCACCGTCGCCAAAATAAGTCAAAACATCTTTAAAGTGTTTATGCTCTATTTTGCCTGTTTTGCGGTTTATAACCATCAAACGTGCGCCTTCGCGTGTTTTAGCAGGATGTTCTGCAATTAATTCTTTTGGTAAGTTGAATTTGAACTGTGATAACTTCATTTACTGTTTTGTTTAATGTAAGAAAGTCTGGAATGAGAGGGGCTGAAGGCCGGACTTATTTCATAAATCTTACGGGATTTATTAATGTTAAATTTTAAAAGGCTGCAAAAGTAATATAATTACGAGGCAAAGTCAATAAAAAGTGGATTTATTTTCTATATTACTTGATTTTTACCCCGTTTTTGTAAGTGGTTTCCAGCATTATATTACCGTTCTTGTCATAATAAACCCATTTGCCGTTGGGCTGGCTGTCAAGTCTTCCTTTTTTACCTTTCATTAATATGTATGAAGTAGTGCTTTTTAGTTTTGCATCTTCGTACCAGCTTTTGCAATCGCCGCTTAATAAGCTCTCTCTGAAAGTCTGTTCCATAGCCTTTACGCCTGTTTCATAATAATAAGTCCATAATCCATCCTGTTTGTCATCTTTATAGTCCCCTTCATTATCTTTAAAACTATGAGGAGTGTATTCCGTCCAGTGCCCGTTCTTTTTACCAAGTTTATAAGTTCCTTCCTGATGAAGTTTTCCTGATTCGTAAAACAATTTCCAATTGCCTTCTTTCACATCATCTTTATAAAACCCTTCATAAATAGGAGTTTTATTTGGCAGAAACCCTTTCCAGCTGCCATTCATTTTACCTTCTTTAAAATTTCCTTCATCTTTCAGCACACCATCATCGTACCAGGACTGCCACGTGCCATCTTCTTTCCCATTAACAAATTTTCCTTCATTCACCTTCTGTCCGTTTTCGTACCAGGTAGTCCATACTCCATCTTTTTTGCCTTCTTTATATTTCCCGATTTTCCATTTCATCCCGCCTTTATAATTGTAGTTCCAAAGGCTATCCTGCCGGTCATTTTTATAATATCCTTCTGATTCTTTTATTCCTGTCGGGAACCAATACATCCATTTTCCGGCGCGTATATCATCAGTTATTGTTCCTTCCATTTCTATTTTGCCTGTCTCGTCATACCATTTCCAATAACCGTTTTTCTTATCATTTGAATAAGGTCCTTCGCTCTTTACTTTACCATTCTTAAACCAGTTTATACAGGGTCCATCCTTTTTACCTTTCAGATATGTAACCTTGAAATCCTTTTCTCCGGAGGAAAGATAGAACATCCACTCACCTTCAATTCTTCCTCCTTTATAATCACCTTCACTTTTTTTCTTGCCATTATCATATACAGCAGTTATTTTACCATTCCCGTCTTTTATAATCTGCGCCCCCGATTTCAACCACTGGTTCATTAACAGCGATTCTCCATTTTCATATACAAGTTCCTGTTTTGGCTTTCCGGTATTAAAATATTCTTTCCAGGTACCTGTTTCTTTCCCGTCCTTATATTGCCCTTCTGTCTGTTTAGCACCATTGGCATGCCATCCAAGATATATTCCTTCTGCTTTATTATTGATAAATGTTCCTTCACTTTCTTTTTGACCATTATCATAATAGTATGTCCATTTACCTTCCTTCTTTCCAAGTTTATAATTCTCTATGCTTTTCTGTTTACCGTTTTCGTACCAGCCAAGCCATGTGCTGTCATTTTTATCATCTTTAAAATAAGTTTCCTGAGCTTTCTTTCCGTTGATATACCAGTATTTCCAGGCACCATTCTTTTTCCCGAAGGAATAATTCTCTTCTATTTTTATTTTTTTACCCGGGTAATAAGTAATAAACTTACCATTTTCTTTTCCCATTGTAAAGTTTCCTTCCTTCGCTACCTCACCATTTTCGTACCATGCAGTAAATTTACCATCCTGCATTCCATTTTTTATTTGCTGTTCTGATTTCTTTTTTGTCTGTTCCGCATCCCAATATTCTGTTAATGGTTGAGCAAACGAAAAGCCTATATATAGGGTAAAAAGAAGAGAAAGGAATATTTTTTTCATTAGAATTGTCAAATATTATACTCTATTTTGTTTCCAGCACTTTAAATAATTCATCTAGTTTAGGTGTAAGTATAATTTCTGTCCTCCTGTTTTTCTTTCTTGCTTCAGTTGTTTTAGCAGGGTCTATCGGGAAATATTCGCCGCAACCTGCTGCTGTAAGTTGTTTTGGGTCGATGGTAGAATTTTTTGTTATTATTTTTACTATCGAAGTCGCACGCAATACCGATAAGTCCCAGTTATCCTTTATCTCCGACTTGCCGGTCATTGGCACATCATCAGTATGTCCTTCTATCAGCACATTTATATCTTTATTCTGTTCCAATACTTTTGCAACTTTTATCAATGCTTCCTGTCCTTTCTCTTCCACTTTTATACTTCCCGAAGCAAATAATAAACTCTCATCCATGGATACGTATACCTTGCCATTCTTTTGTGTAACAGTCAATCCTTTTCCTTCAAAGTTAAATAATGCATCCGAAAGTTTCTTCTTCAAATCGTTTGTTGCATCATCTTTACTTTTAAGTATGTGTTCCAGTTCTGCTACGCGCGCTTCCCGTTTTTTTAATTCATCACTCAAGTCATCAAGTTGTTTTTTCTGATTGTTAAGCTGTGCTTCCAACTGTTTCAGGTCGTCCTGCTTTTTCAAAAGCTGTTCCTGTGTAGTTTGCAATTCGCCGGAAATTTTTTTTGTATCCTTAATATTACCTTCCAGAAGGGTATTATATTTATTAAGCAACTGATCGTTAATTTGATTAAGCTTGTCATATTTCATACTCACACCTCTCAAATCGTCACCTACACGTGCTGTATCTTTTTTCAAACTCTTTATTTCTCTCTGGTCATCCGCAAGCTGTTTGTTGGCTTCGGCAAGTTTCGAATCACAATCCTGAGAGGAAGTTTTCAAAGCTGCCAATTCTGTTTCGCAGCTTTTGCGTTTTGTCTGCTCATCTTCCAACAGTTTTTGCGGAACGCAGGAAGTAAGTGCCAATGTAAATAACAGCACCGGGATATAATAGGTTTTCTTTTTCATCTTAATATGTTTTATAAATTTATTATCTCACAAAATTATAGTTAATGAATGATGTTTTGATGTCGTTTGCCTAGAGTTTATAAACATTAAAAAGTGCTTAATCAAGGCAATATTGTTAATAACTGTGGAAGGAGGGAGTTTAAGGTATAAGGTTTCAAGTTTTGCGGCGTTAATTAATTACCATAATTAATATTTATTAATACATTACCTTTGCCAACTTTTTAATAAATAATATACCATACTTTAATATATGAATCGTCCTAAGTTTTATGTTTATCTGCCAATTGTTTTTTCGCTGCTCCTGATTATCGGCATCTTTATCGGCAGTACTTTTCATGTCAACAAAAAGGATGGAAACATTGCTGCAGATGGAACAGGCGGCTCGAGCAAGATTGATGAGATATTGAAATTTGTGACCGAACAATATGTTGATACCATCAAGCCAAATAAACTGGTGGATAAAACTATTATCTCGATGCTGCAGAATCTCGACCCGCATTCGGCATATATTACAGCTGATGAACTGGCAGAAACAAATGCGCCTTTGCAGGGAAACTTTGAAGGCATAGGTGTCGAGTTTAATATTGTGAAAGATACAGTATGCGTGGTTGCTGTGATTCCAGGCGGACCATCCGAAAAAGTAGGAGTGCAGGCTGGCGATAAAGTAGTACTTGTTGACGGAAAAAAGGTAGCCGGTATCAAGATAAAGAACAAAGATGTGATGGCTAAACTTAAAGGAAAGGGAGGCACGAAAGTGAAGGTGAGTATGATGCGCAGAGGCAAGCCGCAACTTATTGAGTTTACCATTACGCGCGGCACTATTCCTATTTACAGTATTGATGCGGCTTACATGGTGAATGCCAAAACCGGATATATTAAAGTGGCGCGATTTGCCGAGAGCACCTATAAAGAATATATGACTGCTTTCAAGAAACTGCAAGGCGAAGGGATGCAGCAGTTAATTGTTGATTTGCGTGGTAACGGCGGCGGATACTTAAACACAGCAGTGAGCCTTGCAGATGAATTCCTTAGTAAAGACAAAGAAATAGTATATACGCTTGGCAGAGCACGACCGCGAAAAGATTATAAAGCGACTGCTGCGGGTGACTTTGAGAATGGTAAACTCATTGTATTGATTGATGATGGCTCTGCATCCGCAAGTGAAATATTATCAGGTGCGCTGCAGGATAACGACCGGGCAACTATTGTCGGAAGACGTTCGTTCGGGAAAGGACTGGTGCAGGAACAAAGCGAATTTACTGATGGTTCAGCTATTCGGTTGACTATTGCACGATATTATACGCCTACCGGAAGATGTATTCAGAAGTCGTATGCCAAAGGTCTGGATGCTTATTACGAAGAGGAATATAAACGATACTCATCTGGCGAACTGGAAAATGCTGACAGCATGAAAGTATCGGATTCATTGAAGTTTAAAACTCCGGCAGGCAAAATAGTATATGGCGGCGGAGGAATTACTCCTGATGTTTTTGTTCCGATTGATACTACCGGCAATACGCATTATCTTGGGGAAGTATTGTATTCAGGCTTGCTTAATGAATTCAGTTTTGATTACGCAGATAAAAACAGAACTAAACTCAATGCATATAAAACACCGCAAAACTTTAGTAAGTCATTTGAAGTAAGTGATGCGCTGCTGAATGATTTTATTGAATTTGCCGCTAAAAATAAAATCAAGCGAAATGATAAACAGA
Source organism: uncultured Bacteroidota bacterium (assembly GCA_903870175.1). Classification (GTDB taxonomy): domain Bacteria; phylum Bacteroidota; class Bacteroidia; order 2-12-FULL-35-15; family 2-12-FULL-35-15; genus 2-12-FULL-35-15. The sequence goes on along the minus strand of CAIQBY010000403.1, from coordinate 33,099 downwards.
TAAAAACTTCTTCTCAAATTATCAAGAATGAATTAAAAGCCTTGATTGCACGCGCTATCTGGAACAATGAAGGTTATTATCCGATTATTCAGCAAGAGGATAATGTATTGAAGAAAGCGATAGAATTAATGAAGTAGGGCAGGATTCCGTCCACAAATCATTTGCTTTATTCGTCTTAATACAATTATTCTTTTTATTGTCTTCAATTTCTCTAATATTATTTTTAATGAATCGGCAATGTACCAATTCCCTTTCCAAAATTTCATCTGAAAAACACAACGTATAATTCACAAAGCAGTAATAAACTAATTAACTAATGAACCAGTTAACTAATAAACTAACCCAAAATCATCTTCCCGATATTATTTTTCAATATCTCCGAAGTGCCGCCGCCAATCAATGTAAATCGCGCATCGCGGAAATAACGCTGTACCGGATATTCCATCGCAAAACCATACGAAGCAAAAACTCGTGTCGCCTGGTCGCAAATAGAATTGGCACATTCAGAGGCATACAATTTAGCAAGCATGGATTCTTTTTGTCGCGGCATATTTTTTTCACTCAGCCATGCAGCATAAAACACGTAGTGTTTCGCGGTCTCCAACTGCACAGCCATATCTGCAAACTTTGTTCTCATTGCCTGAAATGTACCAATCGCTTTCCCGAATTGTTCTCGTGTTTTTGCATATTCCACAGCATCTTCATAAGCTGCTGTCGCAACACCAATAGCAAGTGCAGCAGTCATTATCCGTATTTCAGCAAGTATTTCCATCAGGCATTTTGTTCCGCCACCAATCTGTCCAAGCAGATAATTCTTCGGAAGATGTACATCCACAAAACCTACTTCACTTGTCAGCGAGCCGCATAAACCGAGCTTTTCAATGGTTTTGCCAACCATCACTCCTTTTAAATTTGCAGGTACAAAAAATATGGAAAGCTGTTCGTGATTATCTGTTTTGGCTAGCACTGTAAAAAAATCGGCAACAGGCGCAGAAGTAATCCATGTCTTTTGTCCGTTCAATATAAAACCATCTTTAGTAACTTTCGCTATGGATTTCACACCAAGCAAATCACTGCCGGCATTGGGTTCAGTCATGCAGATGCCACCGATTTTATTTCCTTTAAGTGCTTCCGCAAAATATTTATTCTTTATTTCATCATCACCGAAACGATAAAGAAAGTAAGTGCCCATCAACGATTGCATGGTACAGGAAGCAGCAAGCGACAGCGAACCTCTGGCTAATTCCATTACGGCAAGACAGTAAGAAGTAATGTCAAGACCATTGCCGCCGGCACTTTCGGGATAACGCATACCATAAAAACCAAGCTCACCTACCTGATTAAATAAGTCACGCGGAAATTCTTTTTTCTCATCAATCTCCGCAGCCAATGGCTTCACCTTGCGGTCAACAAAATCTTTAAAAGTCTGCTGAACTTGTTTTTGTAAATCGTTTAATTCAAAATCCATTACTCAGGAATTACAGCGGTAGCTTCTATTTCAATCAAGGCAGGATGGTCAAGTAAGTCAACTACAAAAATCATACTCATACAAGGATAGTGATTTCCGATAATCGCTTTCCATATTTTTCCCAACTCCTTTCTTGATGCCAGATATTGATCTCTGTCTTTGCAGAAGCAAGTCATTTTGCAGATATGTTCGGGTTTGCCGCCTGCTTTATTCACAATGGCAACAATATTTTTGAGTGCCTGTTCAAATTGCGGAGCCAGTTTATCACTTGCAAATTTCTCTTCCGCCGACCAGCCAACTTGTCCTGCAAGATAAAGCGTTCTTCCTTTTGCAGCAAGTATTCCGTTTGAATACCCTTTCGGAGTGGGCCAACCATCGGGTAAAATAATCTGATGACTCATGTTTTATTTTTTTAATCCGTATAATTTCTCAGCAGCTTTTTTAGAAACCACTTCGTTTCTCACATCCTGAATAACTTTTGCCTTGTCTCTTTTTTTAGGATTACCATATCCGCCTCCGCCTCCTGCAACCTGTAAGTACAGTGTGTTATCAGTTATTCCATGAATAATATCCTTGCTCATCGGAATATGCTTTTTGCCGTTTTTATATTTCAATTCTATTTTATTCAGCACACTTCCTTTGCCGCCAAACAAGCCGTAATTAGGTTCCACATCACCATCCCCAAAAATAACCATAGTCGTGTCGTCCCCTCTAAGCATTATTTGTGTTACAGTTCCGAGTCCGCCACGCCATTGTCCTGCACCACCCGAATCACATAAATATTCGTGCTGCACAATTAAATGTGGTGTTTGCTGTTCATACATTTCATAATCCTGATCAAGCGCACCGCCCGAAGCATCAATCATTCCAATATGATCATATCCGTCATCGCCTTTCATTGCACCGCTTCCGCCTTTCAATCCAAGGAAACAAATGTCAACATACTTTTTGCCGGTTCGCGGATGATTGCCGGTAAACAAAGAGCATAATAAATGATTCCATCCCGCAGTGATTCGCTCCGGCACAGCAGGCCCAAGTGCTTTAAATATTGCATCTGCCACTTGCGGACAAAGATGATTTCCAAAAGTAGTTGCCGCAGGATAAGATGCATTAAGTATAGTTCCTTCGGGAACAATATATTTTAAAGGCTTTATCATTCCTTCGTTATGCGGGATATTCGGATTCACCATTTGTAGAAACGTAAGTGTAATTGCTGAGCAGGTAGATGTATATATTCCGTTAACAAAACCTTTTGTCTGCGGAGAAGATGTTGAGAAATCAAATGTAATATCCTCGTCTTTCACAGTAATCACAGTGCGAATAGGGAATTTACTTCCTTTGTTTTTACCATCGTAATACACCATGCTTCCGCCTTTATACACACCATTCGGAATGTTTTTTATTTCAGCACGCATCATCTTTTCAGTGGAGTCAAACAATGCCTGTTTATGCGCATCAAAAACATCCTGACCATATTTCGCTATAAAAGCCTGAAGCCTTCTTTCACCAAGCGTACATGCGCCAATCTGCGCTTTGATGTCTTCCTGAACCATTGTCAGACGTATGTTAGCGAATATTAAATTCCATACATCTTTCCGCAGTTTACCTTTCTCATACAATTTAACAGCCGGAATCCGTATTGCTTCCTGCCACACTTCGGTTGCATTTGGATTATATCCGCCCTGCACCGCACCGCCAATATCAGCTTGATGTCCCTTGGCAGCCGACCATCCGACTAAAATATTATTATTAAATATTGGTTTGAAAATAGCCACATCGTTGTTCTGATTTCCCATCGTGAACACGTCATTGTGGATAATCACATCGCCTTCATGAATATCATTTCCATATTGTTCAAGAATAACTTTGCATACAGGACCCAGTGAAAACGAAAGTATAGGCAGGTTTTCCGTCTGTTCCAGCATCTGTCCCTTCGCATCATATAATCCGGTAACAAAATCTTTTGCTTCGCAAAGAATAGGAGAGCGTGTGGTTTTTGTCAGCGAAATACTCATTTCATCCGTGATGGATTTAAAGGCACGCTGAAAAATAGAAACTAAAATTTTATCAATGTTCATTTACTTCACTAAGTTTTTGTTTCAACATAAATCCATCAGGGAACTTTTTCTTTTCATATACTATGAACGACCCGAAGCCATCCACTTCGCAGTCATAATCTTCACTTATAAATACCGAAGTAGTTATCTTCTCAATTACACATGGTCCGTTTATTTTTGAATTAAATATCGGTTTGTCGCCATCGTAAACAGCCACTTTTTTCATCTTATTTAATTCAGGAATATAAACTTCTCTGTATTCTTTAATGGCTGATTCCACAGGCACTGATTTTATTTTCCCAGAAAGAAATTTAGGGCGTTCTGTTTTTCCAACCACTCGCAAACGAACATTTATAAGTTCCATTTCAGTTCCTTCTTCTTTCAATGAATAACCAAACTGACGGTTATGTTCTTTATGAAACGATTCAAAAATAGCATCCATGTTAAAGTTCATCACATCTTCCCAACTTGATTCCATTTGCACTTCGTGATATTGTCCAAGATAGCGCATATCCAATATCGGATGAAAAGTAATTCGTTCGCGCGCCACACCTTCATCTTCCACTAATGCTTTCAAGCCATCTTCCTTCATTTCATTAAGCAACGACTGGAATTTTTTCTTATCAAGATTTGTGAATGAAGTAAAATAAGAACGTATATAATCATGTTTCAAATCGCCAAGCAACATACCTGCTGCGCAGAAAATTGAGGAAACATTTGGTACAAGAAACATTGGAATCTCCAGTTCCTTGCATATTTCCGACGAATGAATAGAACCTGCACCACCGGCAACAATGAATAAAAACTCTCTTGGGTCGTAACCGCGTTCAACAGAAATCTCTCTCACTCCCTGTGCCATATTACTGTTAATAATACGATACATCCCTGCTGCTGTTTCTAAAACTGACAAGCCAAGTTTAGTTGCAAGCTCTGTTTTAATAGCATTTTCAGCCTTTGCTTTATTCAACTTTAATTTTCCTCCTGCGAAGAAATCAGGATTAAGATAACCAAGTATTATATCTGCATCCGTGCAAGTCGGCACTGTGCCACCTCTTCCGTAACATACCGGACCAGGCATTGCACCTGCACTTTGAGGTCCCATTTGTAAAAGACCACCTTCATTTATCCATCCGATACTTCCTCCTCCGGCTCCAATGGTAATGATATCAAGCGAAGGAAGAGCAATACGATAACGGTTGATATTTCCTTCGGTACCTGTTACACATTCATTATTGATTACAATAGCAGCATCAAAGCTTGTTCCTCCCATATCCGCAGTTATACAGTTTTTATAGCCAAGCATTTTAGAATAAAATGCACCCGCTGTAGGTGCCGCTGCGGGACCTGATAATACTGTAACTGCAGGGTTTTTCTTTACCTGATCCGGAACTACAACTCCTCCATTTGATTGCATAATCAATAGTGTGCCTTTATAATTTATCTCCTCTAATTTCCTGGTAAGATTATCGAGATATTTTGCAACGATTGGACCAACAAACGCACTAACAGCAGTGGTACTCACACGTTCATAAAAACGGATGGAAGGCAATACTTCATAAGAAGCCGTAACAAAAACTCCTTTCAAATTTTTGCGAAGAAACTTTAATGCCTGTTTTTCATGACTTGCATTTTTAAATGAATTCATAAAGCAGATAGCAACTGATTCTACTTTCTCCGCTTTTATCTTTTTGATGATTGGCAACAAGTCTTTCTCATTGAATTTCTTCAGTACTTTCCCTTCTGAATCTATTCGTTCATCAACAGTGAAACGCAAGTAACGAGGAGCAAGAGGAGCTACATTCCGATAATGATTGTTGAATTGTTCTTCACGAATTCCCCTTCGCATTTCCAGTGCATCACGAAAACCTTTTGTAGTTATAAGTGCTGTCTTAGCACCTTTCAGCGTTAGCAATGCATTTGTAGCAACAGTAGTTCCGTGAACGATTGTATCAATGGATGAAACAAATTTCTCAAATGTTTCACCAAGCATTTCGGATACTTCTCTGATACCATTTATAAATCCGACAGAAGAGTCCTGCGGTGTGGAAAGTGTTTTATGTACTATTGTTTTGCCTTCGGAAGAAACACAGATTAAATCTGTGAATGTGCCGCCGATATCAATTCCTACATTATACTTCATTTATTTATGAATAAAATTCGCTTTAGCTTTGGGTCCGTTTTCCTTGAAATTATTCAAACCGATTTTCATATCTTCTGTAAGCAGGCATTCACCGAACATACGCGATTCCAATTCAAGTCCTTCATGTAAATTCAGACGAGAACCTTCGTAAATTGCTTTCACAAGTATGTCATCTATTTTTTTGCTGAGATGTCCTAATTCCAATGGTTTTGGATTGCCGTTAGTTGCAATTGCATCCTTTGAAACGTTTGATAATTTCACTTCTCCCGAAACAATCTGGTTGGCTAATTTTACTGCTTCATCAATTAAATCACCTTCCACTTCTTTGTAAACCAATCCTATTTCTGCAGCTTCTTTCGAAGAAACATTTCTTGCAGTACGAAGAATATCAGCAGCTTTTTCAACTCCGACAATACGCGGTAAACGTTGAGTGCCGCCGGCTCCAGGAATAAATCCTAAATTAACTTCCGGCTGACAAGCAAGAACGGATAATCCTTTTTTACAGATTCGTGTAGTGCAGGACATTGCCAATTCGTTTCCGCCGCCGAACGCAAAACCATTCATTGCGCATACTACAGGCTTGGAATAACTTTCAACATAATTTAAAACAGACTGAAATGTATGCGAATTATTATATCCTTCTTCAGGAGTTTTAAGCGATGCAAGCATATTCAAATCGGCACCGGAAACAAATGCTTTTGTTCCAAAGCCGGTAATTACAATGGCTTTCACAGCATTGTCATTCTTCACACTTTCCATTGCATTTTTAATTTGGTCCAGTACTTCAAGGTTCAAAGCATTCAATACTTTTGGACGACGGATAGTTATTACAAAAACATCATCACGTTTTGCATTTACAATATCCTGTAGCTTCCAGCCTCCATCTGCTTTTGCTTTGTCCAGTACTTTTGGAAACGGAAAAGAAGTATGTATTGCACAAAAGTTTTTTACCAAATCATACGCTTTGTTGATACCTATTTTATTCATGAAAGTAAAAGGCGATTTGATAACGAGCGACATTTCGCAAGCCATATTCAAATCATTTATATCAACAATTCCGATGTCATAAATGTAGGAGGCAAGCGCGAAGAAAGCACCCTGAAATTCCTTTACCAATCTCTCTTCTTTCTCAGGAGACAATTCTACTTTTTCCCCTCTTTGTGCAGTGTTCCAAGCTTCTTTCTTAGTATTTTTTTCATGAAGAATTTTTGGAGTATGGAACCACAACATCACAAGTTTGTTCATTTCATCCAAGCCGTGCGCTGTTATAGGATTTCCGCCGGTAAGATTCAATGCCGTAAACGGTCCTACGCCCAAGCCCAATGCTTTTACAGCTGCTGCATCTATTTCCTTTTCGTTGCCCCAGCCTTTTTCGAGACACATAATAGCTGTCTGACAGATGCCTTCGAAAATAGGGTCTATTGCATATCCATACGAACTTTTTACGATGATTGGCACCTTTCCTATTGCTTCATAAAATCCCTGCAACAGCTTTACCTGATTGGCATCTGTATCTTTTCCGGGAACAAGTTCAACAACAGGATTAATTTCCGCAGGAAAAAAATAATGAGCAACCAAACCGCGCGATTTATTCTTAATGTTGCGGAATATCACTTCCGGCTGCATGTGCGACGAATTGGAAAGATAGATGCAACTATCAGCCGTCATAAGTTCTACCTGACGGAAAATCTTATCTTTTATGTTTTCGTCTTCCGTAGCAGCTTCTATCACCAATTGCGAGCCACGCACGTTTTCATAATCTGCAGAAAAAACCATTGTCTTTTTTATTTTCTCTGCCTGCTCGGGCTTGAAAGCTCCTGTTTCCAGACCTTTATTAATTTTCTTATGCGCCTTGGCTTCTGCTTTTTCCAATGCCTGCGGCGAAATATCAATGATATTGACAGTGACTCCGAAAGGCGAAAGCGATTTTGCAAAATGAAGCGCAATGTCAGGTCCTATTTGTCCTGCACCGATAACCGAAATTTTTGTGATGTTTAAGTTTTTGAAATTATATGCCATGAGAATATTGTTTTGAGGCATAAAAGTATTTTGATTTACCAATTAAAAATATGATAAGTGTCATACAGCTATATGATACTGTTGGGAAAACGATTCGGCTTTGTTACTTTTTTTACTGGTACATAAAAAACTTAAAATGGAGAGGAGAGGTTTGAATATTCTGGTTGATAATTGTGAACTCTTATTGATCATTTAATAATTGGAAATTAGTAAAAATACAAACGGAATAAGCTGTAATAATCTAATGATTAATGAAATGGAGCTTGAAAGTTGGAAAACAACGTTCAAAAGTGAGGAGAGAACGTTAGAAAGAAGAGGAACAACGTTCGGAAGTTGGGAGAGGACGTTGAAAAGAGAAGGAACAACGTTCGAAAGTGGAGAGAGGACGTTAGGAAGTGAAGAGAGGACGTCAAGAAGTGAGGAGAGAATGTTAGAATGAGGAGGAACAATGTTCGGAATTGAAGGAACAACGTTCGAAAGTTTAGGAACAACGTTCAAAAGAGATGGAACAACGCACTTGAATTTGGGGAGAATTGAGGAAATAAGGTAAAGAATGGATCCTATTTAATTAAAAAGGAAAAGCCTCAATAATATTGAGGCTTTTCCTTTGGTACCCAGTGCCGGAGTCGAACCGGCACGATTTCTCACTGGTGTTTGAGACCAGCGCGTCTACCAATTCCGCCAACTGGGCATCTTTTGAATTAGCTAATTAGCTGAATAATTAATTAGCTAATTGGAAATCGGGGTGCAAAACTATTCAAATCATTTGGATTGACAAAAAAATCTTTCATGTAAAGCATTTTTAATTACATTTGCATCCCTTTTAGAAAAAACAATGAGTTATCAGGTTAAATTATTTTCAGGTTCTTGTACGCGTCATTTAGCAGAAAATATTGCTAAAAGTTATGGTCAGGATTTAGGAAAAGTATCGTTGCTTCGTTTTAGTGATGGGGAGTTTCAGACTTCTTACGAGGAAACGGTGAGGGGAAGTGATGTGTTTATCATTCAATCTACGGTTCCGCCAACGGATAATTTATTTGAACTTTTGCTAATGATTGATGCGGCTAAGCGGGCCTCGGCACATCAAATAATAGCAGTACTGCCTTATTTCGGATTTGCCCGTCAGGACAGAAAAGATCAGCCGAGAGTAGCAATTGGAGCGAAAATGGTTGCTAATTTATTGTCGGCAGCAGGTGCTACCCGAATTATTACTATGGATTTGCATGCTGACCAGATTCAAGGATTCTTTGATTTTCCAGTTGACCATCTATATGCATCTTCTATATTTTTGCCCTATATTCAAAGTTTGAATCTACCAAATTTAACAATGGCAGCACCTGATATGGGGGGTACAAAAAGAGCAAATGCATACGCTAAATTTTTGAAATCGGATATTGTTATCTGTTACAAACAGCGTACAAAGGCAAATGTGGTTGATAGCATGACTGTGATAGGTGAAGTGGAAGGGAAAGATATTGTGCTTGTAGATGATTTGATAGATACAGGAGGGACGCTGACTAAAGCAGCTGACATGATGCTTGAAAGAGGGGCAAGAAGCGTTCGTGCAGTTTGCACACATGCTGTATTATCAGGCAAAGCATACGAGAATATTGAGAAATCAAAGATAACGGAATTAGTGGTTACAGATACTATTCCGCTGAAGCAGGAATGTAAGAAGATAAAGGTGCTTACTGTAGCCAGTTTGTTTGCAAAAGTATTGCATAGCGTACATAATCACGAATCGATAGCATCGAATTTTATAGTAGCATAAGAGAATAAAAATATTGCGCCAACATATATAAACAGTTGGTTGAATGGCGCGTCAATCAACAAAAATAATAAATAAATAAATAAAATGAAGTCAGTATCTATTAGCGGTTCGCCAAGAGCGAACGTAGGGAAAACAGATGCAAAAGCATTGAGAAATGCAAAGCTGGTACCTTGTGTACTTTACGGAGGTAAAGAACAAATTCACTTTTCGGTTTTATCCGCCGATTTTAAAAACCTAATCTACACGCCGAATGTGCACACTGTAGATTTGGACATTGCAGGAAATAAATATCATGCAATAGTTCAGGAAACACAATTTCATCCATTAAAAGATCATCTGATGCATGTTGACTTTTTGGAAATTGTAGCAGGAAAACCAGTAGTAATGGAGTTACCAGTTAGAACTTCAGGAACATCGCCAGGAGTAAGAAACGGTGGAAGATTATCTAAAAAATTAAAAACTTTGCGTGCAAAGGGATTAGTTGAAAAAATGCCTGATACAGTTACAATTGCTATTGATAAGATGGAAATTGGGAATTCGGTAAGAGTAGGAGATATACATATTGATGGGATCACTTTTTTAAATGCTCCAAATGTAACGGTTGTTTCAGTGGAAGTAACACGTGTAGCAGTAGAAACACCGACAGCAGCAGCTCCGGCAGCAGTTGCAAAAGCTCCGGCAGCAGCAGCGGCAAAAGCTCCAGCAGCTCCAGCAGCAAAAGCTCCAGCTAAAAAATAGTTGTTAATTAAGAATTGAAAAGTTGGCGGAACAATTGTTCTGCCAACTTTTTTTATGCCTGTTCGGTAATAAGTTTTATTATTTTTGCTTCAAATAGATTTTCAACATGAGTAAAATATTAGTTGTAGGATTGGGAAATATAGGAGATGAATACGAAAATACTCGTCATAATATTGGATTTACTGTGCTTGACGCTTTGGCAAAAGAAAACAATTTCAAATTCAGAGTTGACCGCTTGGCTGCAGTGGCGGAATATAAAACAAGAGGCAAAACAATTATATTTATAAAGCCATCTACTTATATGAACCTAAGTGGCAAGGCTGTAAACTACTGGCTACAGGCGGAACGGATAAACAAAGAAAATTTATTAGTTGTGACTGATGATATTGCTTTGCCTTTTGGAACATTACGAATGAAGGGAAAAGGAAGTGACGGAGGACATAATGGATTAAAGAATATTCAGGAAATATTGAATACCACAGAATATGCGCGATTGCGATTTGGTGTGGGAAGTGAATTTTCGAAAGGACGTCAAGTGGATTATGTCCTCGGAACCTGGAGTGAGGATGAAAAAAAAGCTTTGGTTCCAAGAATTAAAATGGCAGCTGATATGATTATAAGTTTTGCAACTATTGGGTTACAATTGACGATGACCAACTTTAATAATAAATAATTGTGATAACAATTTAAGTTTACTTTTACGAAAAATAAAACATATCAAACATGAAAAAAATTACCATCCTAATTATTATTACAGCATTTTCAATTTGTGCACAGGCACAAAATTTTATGGGTATTTACACATTTGATAGTGTAAAAACTACAACAGGAACAACCGACCCAAGTTTTGTTCCGACTGCTACAGGAGTTACATTTGGAAGCTTTACTGCAACAGGAACACCGATAAATCCGAACGCAATGTCGCGATTTTCATTTACGAATTGGCCAACAGGTTCCACAGGCGGAATAGCAGATTCGCTTTACTCAGGAATGACAGGTTCATTAAGTACTACTGAATATTTTGAGGTGACAATTTCGCCAATTGCAGGTTATTCAATTACTTTAGATACTATCAGATTTACTGCAAGGCGCTCAAGTACAGGTCCTCGTTCTTACTCTGTTCGTTCGAGTGCTGATGGATTTACAACAAATATTTCAAATGGTTTTCTTACAGCAAGCCCCTGGATAAGTATTCAGGGAACCAATGAGTTTTTTTATAATCATGATACCTCCAGTAATGCATTGAATAATATAAATGGAAATTTAATTTTATTAACGGGAGGAAGCTTTAATGCACTGACAAATCCAATTACTTTTCGATTTTATGCATGGAATGCTGAAGCAAGTGGAGGAAGTTTCGGCATTGATAATGTCAGTATAAATGGGACGGCGACTATTTCAACAAGTATTAAAGAAAACAAAAAAACTGACTTGATTGTTTATCCAAACCCTTCTGCAAACGGTTTGTTTACTTTTGATTTAGGAGCTGTAACCGGGAAAACAATAATTACTGTTTATGATATTATCGGGAATGAAATTCTTTCAAAAGAAATTAATTCAGGGAATAAACAAACAATTGATTTATTGAATCAGCCTAACGGCAGCTATTTCATCAAGATTAAAAATAATAATTATATCAGCACCAGAAAGATTACTATTTGCAGATAATCAACATTAATAATGTTTTATAAAACGTCCTGCATTAATTGCAGGACGTTTTTGTTTTTATCTTTGCTGTCTTTCCAATGGAAAAATCCGAATACATAAATAATATCATACGTGCATTGCCTGATAATCCAGGCGTTTATCAGTACTTTGATGTTGAAGGAAAAATAATTTATGTGGGCAAAGCAAAGAATTTAAAGAAACGGGTTTCTTCTTATTTCAATAAAGACCAAAGTGAAAATGGCAAGACTCAAATACTTGTCAGGAAGATAGCCGACATTAAATTTATTATTGTTGATACCGAACTGGATGCGCTTTTGCTGGAAAACAATCTTATAAAAAAGTATCAGCCGCGTTATAATGTTTTACTTAAAGATGATAAAACGTATCCCTGGATTTGCATTAAAAATGAACGTTTCCCGAGAGTTTTCTCTACAAGAAATTTTATTAAAGACGGGTCTTTATACTTTGGGCCTTATGCTTCCGGTAAATTGATGCATACTGTTTTGGATTTAATAAAACATCTTTTCAAATTGAGAAATTGTAATTTGAATTTGACAGATGAGAACATAAAAGCAAACAAATTTAAAGTATGTCTGGAATATCATATTGGCAATTGCAAGGCTCCTTGTGTAGGAAAAGAATCGGAAGAGGAATACAATGAAACCATTGCCGATATTAAGGAAATAGTGAAGGGGAATATAAATACTGTATCGCGGCATTTAAAAGATTTACTTCAGACTACAGTGGAGAAAATGGAATTTGAGAAGGCTCATATTATTAAAGAGAAAATAGATTTGCTTGATAAGTTTCAAAGTAAATCAACGGTGGTGAGCCCAACAATAAATAATGTAGATGTATTTTCAATTGTTTCGGATGAAAAGAATGCGTATATAAATTTTCTGAAAGTGGTGAATGGCGCCATTATACAGGGACATACTGTGGAGCTGAAAAAGAAACTGGATGAGAGCAATGAAGAATTGCTTACCCTTGCGATAGCTGAATTGAGGGAGCGATTCAACAGTGATTCGAAGGAAATTGTTGTTCCTTTTGAAATAGAAACGGAGTTTCCGAATGTTGAATTTATTGTTCCGCAACGCGGTGATAAAAAACATTTGCTTGAACTTTCGTTAAGAAATGTGGAATATTATCGACGGGAAAAAATGAAACAGGAAAGTCTGGTTGACCCTGAACGCCATACTAAACGCATACTTGAGCAAATGAAAAAAGATTTGCGATTGACAGAGGAGCCACGGCATATTGAATGTTTTGACAATTCCAATTTTCAGGGAGCCTATCCTGTGGCTGCAATGACGGTGTTTAAGGATACGAAGCCAAGTAAAAAAGATTATCGCCACTTTAATATAAAAACGGTGGAAGGGCCTGATGACTTTGCTTCGATGGAAGAAATTATTTACAGAAGATATAAACGTGTGCTGGAGGAAAAACAATCGATGCCGCAATTAATAGTGATTGATGGTGGCAAGGGACAATTGAGTGCTGCGCTGGAAAGCCTTGATAAACTGGGCTTGAGAGGCCAAGTTGCCATTATCGGAATTGCGAAGCGACTGGAAGAAATTTATTTTCCGGGAGATTCAATCCCTTTATATCTTGACAAAAGAAGTGAATCTTTAAAAATAATTCAGCAGATACGCGATGAAGCTCATCGTTTCGGGATTACACATCACCGCAGCAAACGGGATAAGGGAACTTTGAAAACCGAGCTTACGGAAATAAAAGGGATAAGCGACACAAGTGCACAGAAATTGCTTTCACATTTTAAATCGGTGAAGAAAATAAAGGAAGCAAAAGAGGAAGAACTGGTTGAGATTTTGGGTAAATCGAAAGGGAAACTGGTTTTTGATTTTTATAAGGGGAAGTAACTATTTTAGACTCAGGACAAAATAAAACCCGATTTCTCAAAATAAGCCCCGCAAATCACTTTATTTCGTTTAATATCTAAAAAGACTTTAAATAATCAGAACGCGTTTTGATGGCGTTTGTGAAGGTTTTTTTGAAAAACCCTCGATTATCGAAAGGTCGTTAGCGATTATCGGGGAGTCGTTAGCGATTATCGGGAGGTCGTTAGCAATTATCGGAAGGTCGTTAGCAATTATCGGGGAGTCGTTAGCAATTATCAAGAAGTCGTTAGCGATTATCAAGAAGTCGTTAGCAATTATCAAGAAGTCGCAGGCGATTATTGAATCTTTTTTAGTAGAGACTAATGCTTTTTAGTTTTTGCTGAATTCCGATTTATTTAATGGATGATTCGGGGAGAGCTTTAAAACATTTTGCCAGGCATCATTTCCTTTTATGGTGTCATTTATTAAAAAATAATTGCCTCCGAGATTATACCATGCTTCTGTGTTTTTATTATTTATTTCGATTGATTTTTTATAACAGTTTATTGCTTCCGATATTTTATTTCGTTCGTAATATCCATTGCCAAGTTTATATAAATCGGTACTTAATGCTTCTGCGGCTTGTTTGGTCGCCTGTTCGGTAGGTTCCTGTTTCAAGCCTTGTTTCCATAGTTCAGTTGCTTTATTATAATCGAATAAATTATAATACGTATATCCTAAATTCATATAAATATCAGGAATCTTCGGACATATTTTCAGCATCTGTTCGCCATACTCCGCTCCTTTTTTTAAGTCTTCGTTTTTCCTGTCGATATTATTTTCGACAATTGATTTTGATAAATAAATATTCATTGCAAACTGATTTATCCTGACGCTGTTTGGAGCCGATTTGACATCAGTGAGAACGAGCGTTTCATAATTTTTCCAGACTGCATTTCGTGAAAATGTTTTGATGGAAAATAAAATAATCAGCAAGGCTAAAATACTCTTTGCAGGGATGCTGAATTTTTTTTCGACTTTAAAATATAAAGCGGCAACAACAATACAAAACGCCAGAGAAGGCTGAAACAAAAGGCGTTCGGAAAGAGGAGTGCCGATATCAACAATAAAATTACTCACCAGAAAAATGGTTATAAAAAAATAAAGTATGCTGAATGTGTACACAGATTTTTTATTGACGGTGAACGCCGCATAAACAAGGAGAGTGAGTAAGAGCAGCGATGATAAAATAAAAGGAGCGGAAATTATATTGACATACGGAATGTGATTGTATCCGTATTCGAAAATTAATGGATGCGGAAAAATGAGCAGTACTAAATATTTGAAGACAATAAAAACCTTTGTGGCAAAGGCTTCGGAAACTGTTGCATAAAGAAAAGGAGCATTTGAAATATCATTTGTGGTGTGAGGTGATACGTCAACAACGATGAACCGGAGCGATAAATAACCGACGACAACAAGAATGAGCGGGATGGAAAACAAGAGGCATTTTTTTTTGGATTGATTGCAAAAGAAATATAAAATGAGAGGTGCGATAACTACAAATGTTATGGCACTTTCCCGCGTAAGCAATGCCAGGAAAAAACAAAATAAGCTTACACCATATATCCATATTTTTTTCCGTTCGAGATAACGGATAGAAGTAATTAATGAAACTATGATTAATAAAAATGTAATCAGTTCGTCACGACCTTTTACGTTTGCAATTACTTCGGTATGGATAGGATGAATGGCGAAGAGCAGGCAGGTGAGGAACGCTAAATTTTTATTCTGTTCCTTAAAGATATGCTTCTGTAATAAATAAAAAAGCGAGACGATAAGGAGAGCAAATAATAACACATTAATTAAATGGCTTACCACTGGATTAGCGCCAAAAAACTGATACTCCAGAGCAAAAATAACTAAAGCAAACGGGCGATAACGACCACCTGAAAACTCGAGATTCTCCAGTTTTTTGTATCCTTTAAAATAACTTTGGGTAATGATTTCCGGAATTCCATGAATGCCTTTCGCCACAAATTGATTGTCGGAAATTACAATTGCGTCGTCCAGTACGTATTCATTAAATAACGTATTCGCATTGATAGCAATGGCAATAAATACTAATAGAATCAGTTGGAATTTGAAGTCAATTGTAAAACTTCCTAATTTCATTGGGGTTCAGAGTTTAGAATTCAGGAATTGGAATTAAAAATGTTATTCGATTTTGTAATTACGAACAATATTTTGCAGCCCTCTAAGATTCAGAATTTGTATTTCTCTTTTTTTGCGGGAGATTAATTTCTCATCCTCAAAATCGCTTAACTGTCTTGAAACCTGCTCGGGTGTGGTGCCTGCGGTATCAGCAATTTCCTGACGGCTCAATTCAATATTTAAAGTTTTAGTTTTGACATTGGTGCCGAATATTTCATTAAGGTAAACAAATGCTTCAGCTACTTTTTCGCGAATATTCATTTGCGATTGATATTTCACACGTAACTCCGTTCTTCTTAATTCGAGTGCATAAAACAGTATCAGACCATAAGCAAAATCAGGACTATTCATACAAGTATCTTTAAACACACTGGTTTCTATAAAACAAACATTAGTATCCATCAATGCAATTGCATTAAAATAATACTTGTCGTTTCCCAATACTCTGTGGCCAAGAATATTGCCATCAGAGGCTAATCGGACCACCTGTTCTCTGCCATGAAGATTCGGAGTAACAACTTTTACTCCTCCATTCTGAATAAAATGAATTCCAAGCATCGTATTTCCTTCTCTGAAAATATGGTCTCCCTTTTTATAGAAGTCCTGATTTTTAGTATCGGAAATAGTCATTAATGCGTCTCCGGTACAATATCTTTTTACAAAACAATTGTGACTTGTACAACTTTTACATTCTATTTTTTCTCTCATTTTTTTATTTGTATGTAGATTTTGAAAATTTAATAAGTTGAATTAACATGATTATGAGAATGACAGGTCAAGTTGCAACTACCATGTCCCGGCGAAGTATAAGTCCAATTAAGTACTCCGTTACTATTATTAGAGACAAAATTCATATTAAAATTCATCAGGTGACTATTATTAGTAGTAGTACCTTGAGTACCGCTGATTCCATGAGGGTCATGACAGGTATTGCAAGAAGTTATTGAACCATGAGTTGCGCTTGCACTTAATAAATTATGATTAGTGGTAGTAGTTGCCTGAAGATGGCATTGATAACATAATTCGTAAGCTGCATAAGTATTTACATAATTTGTAGTTCGGTCATAATTATATTTTAATATCTGAGGATAAATGGAGCCATGCGGCCCTGCTGGAGAACCTGTGCCATCACTGGCATGGCAATCCGTACAATAAATGAGGCTTGATGCAGTATATGTAATCAGTCCTGAAATAGTTGAGTTTTTGCCTACTGCAGCAATTGGGTGATAAGAAGGATTAGTAGGGTCGAACTCCAGCCGTTCATCTGATTGTACTATTTTTCTAGGTGATGTAGGGCCGGTTGCAGGGCTACTTCCTGAATGGCATCGGTAGCAAATCTCATATTCGTTGACTACGGGATTTACAGCTACACCTCCCTGGCTAATACCTACTACACCGATATTTGGTCCTTTAACTGCCGGTGCTGTGGCAGTCTGCGCTTTTGTTGCATGTGGATTATGACAATCGACACATTCAACATGCATTGGAGTGGTAACCAAAGCAGCTTCTGTAGGGTCATGTTTTGCTAAATAATTATAAACATTATGAGTATATGCTTTTGTAAATTGTGCCTGAAGATTTATGGAAGCTGCATTTCCATTATGACAATTAAAACAATTGTCTTCTTCAGCCGGATACTGCAATAAACGTGTTAGCCCTGTTGAATTATGAGGATTATGACAGTTTTCGCATGCGTTCTGAGCTACAGTAGTATATGTAGTAAAAGGCCAGGGATTAGGAGCCACTGTGTTCCAAGTTACTGCTGAGGTGTTGTGAATGCTTGTTGTCCAGTTTGGAATATTATGACAGGTAATACACAATGCCGAATTTTGGTTGGTAACCACAAGAAATTTAGTAGTTGTGTTAATATGCGGGTCATGACAGGAAGTGCATTGCAGCTGATTATTTTCCAATTTTACTTGAGATGGTAATGTAGCTGGATTTTTCAGTTGCCCATTTAATGTTGCCAGAGCAACGTCATAAGTAAATGAAATGGGATGGTCATTTTGTAAGTTTGTTGTTAAATTGCTATTGCCCACAGGCATATTTACTGTTCCTGCAAAACTGATTACTGTTCCTCTGCTCAATACTTCCCCTAAAGCAATAGTACCATCGTGACAGGAAAGACATAAAATTGATGAACCGCTTGGCTGTCCCGGCAATGCTTTCAAGGTGGTACTGCCATAAATAGTATAATTTGATCCCGGGTCATTTCTGTTCCATAATGGTTTTAACGGATTGGTATTATGTGCGGTATGGCAAAAGATACATATCTCATCTTCCGAAGTTGCTTTCACAGTACCGGGTCCACCTGACGACAAATTATGTTTTGTTGTGGTAATTGATTGAGCATTCAGTATCGCGGGAATCCCCAATAACATCAGCATATAAAATAATAGTTTCATTTTTTACCTCCTGTAATAAGTTGAAAAACCTGTATTCTTGAATTGTAGCTGTCAGCTACGTAAATTTTATCATCTTCATCAATATATATTCCTGATGGCATCCAAAATTGACCTTCCTCCTGCCCCTGAGAACCAAATCTATACAGAAAATTTCCATATATATCAAAAACCTGAACCGCATGAAACAATGCATCTGCAACAAAAATATGCCCATAAGAATCTGTTGCTATTCCTTTAGGGCAGGCAAAATATCCAGTGGCGTCACCATTAGTTCCAAAAACTGATATTACAGCTCCTTCTTTATTTAAAATTTGCACTCTAAAATTCATTGCATCCACCACATAAACATTTCCTTTTTTGTCAATCCAAATATGTGTTGGGAAATTAAATTCTCCCTTAGCACTGCCGCGCGAGCCAATCTTTTTTATTATCTCCCCTTTTTCATTTAAAACTAAAAGCATGTGACCTCCTGTTTCTATTACCCATATTTCCTTTGTCAACGGTGAATAAGCAATACCTGTAATTTGATTTAATTTCAATGAATCATTTAAAATTCTGCAATCTTTTTTATTGGAATTAACAACGAAAATTTTATTTGAATACGAATCCGTAAAAAGTAATTCATTGTCTTTATAAGAACAAATTCCAACTAATGAAGCAAAATTTTTATTCTTCTTTTCAATAAAACGAGGGATCTTTGCCTGATTATTTATCATTTGAAAAACGCAATTGTTTTCCTGATCCAAAATCCACATTGAATTTTGTTTATCAACCAGCGATGAAACAGGCCTGTTCAAATCCTGCCTTTTTCTTCCGAAAACAAAATCTTTTATTTGTTGTTTGGTATCCCGCTTTTGATTTTTACTATCTGCCTTAGGAAACTGACTTAACCATTTAACTTCCCATCGTTCATTCGTCTTTGAAGATTTTAACGATAATGAATCCTGTGCTTTGCAGAAGTTAGTTAATGATAAAAGAATCGCTCCAGAAATAAAAAAAGAGATATTGGCATTTCTGAAATAAGCGATCATTTAAAAGTGTTTTTTTTCAGAACAAAGTTAATCATAAATAAAGAACGATTTTAGGACTTACATCATGTTTCTATGCAGTTACTTTCCCGTAAAAATTGCTTATCTGTAATTTTTTACAGCATCCACAAAGGCTTTAGCATTTTCAACAGGTATGTTAGGCAATATTCCATGTCCTAAATTGGCAATGTATTTATCTTTTCCAAATTCATCAATCATCTCTTTTACTTCTTTTTGAATCTGAGGTATCGGAAGCAATAATTTACAAGGATCAAAATTCCCCTGCAATGTTTTTTTATTCTGTGTCAGTGTCCTGGCAAGTTTTGGAGTTATGCACCAGTCAATTCCAATCGCCGATGCGGATGATTTACTTAATTCTTCCAAAGCATACCAACTACCCTTCGGGAACAGAATTACAGGAACTCTTGCACTTAAACTATCCGATATTTTATTCAAATAAGGCAATGAAAATTCATTAAAATCTTCGGGTCCCAGCAATCCACTCCAACTGTCAAATACCTGAATAGCATCTGCTCCTGCATTAACTTGTTCGTGCAGATAAGAAATAGTCACATCTGTTATTTTATTCAATAATTGATGTGCAAGTTTAGGTTGCGAAAAACAAAATTGTTTGGCAACATCAAAGTTCTTACTTCCTTTTCCTTCTACCAGATAACAAAGTATTGTAAATGGTGCTCCTGCAAATCCAATCAACGGAACACGATTATTCAATTCCTTTTTTATCAGCTTTATTGCCTTCGAAACATATTCCAGTGATGCTACTGCATCTTCTCCAACAATTAAAGTATCCACATCTTTTTGTGTGGTTATCGTCCTCGGCAAAACAGGTCCTTTATGTTCCAGCAATTGCACCTCAACTCCCATTGCCTGTGGAATTACAAGTATATCTGAAAACAAAATTGCTGCATCCACTCCAACAATATCTACCGGTTGAATTGTAATTTCACAGGCCAACTCCGGTGTTTGCACTCGCGTAAAAAAATCATATTTATTTCGCAATTCTATATATTCAGGCAAATACCTGCCTGCCTGTCTCATCATCCAAACCGGCGGTCGTTCCACCGTTTCACCTTTCAGTGCTTTTATAAACAGATGTTCTTCACTCATACTCTTCTTCGTTTTATATAAATAATACTTTCAACGTATTTCGCCGAATCAATTTGCAATCATTAAATATTAAAGGGAATTTTTTCTGAAGTTTTATTCGGTCATCAGGCTTTTTAACTCCAATGCTATTTTATCTCCACCATTCTTCAGCAATTTTTCCGCTGCCAATCTTCCGGCATTCTCATAGTTACCAAGTTCAAACTCCATTTTTATTTCTACTTTCCTGACTCCATCCAGCGAAAGAATATTTCCCTTAAAATGTATTTTGTCTTTTTCAATAGTTGCCAATGCGGCAATAGGAATGGAGCAGCCGCCTTTCAAATTTCTTAAAAATGAGCGTTCAATTCCTGTGCAAATCGCAGTCTCCTGATGATTCAAAGTTTTACATATCTTCAGCGCCTCTTGGTCATCTTCTCTGCAAACCACAGCCAGTGCGCCTTGAGCCGGTGCAGGCAACATCCACTCCAATTCCATTTTATTGGGAACATCCAGTTCTATCCTTTCAATTCCAGCAACTGCAAATAATGCAGCATTCCAATGTGGGGTCTTATTTAGTTTCTCCAACCGGGTATTAATATTCCCTCTTATTGATTCTATTGTATGATTCGGATACCTGTTCAGCCACTGTGCCTTTCTTCTCAAACTGCTCGTTGCAATCGTTATTCCTGCTTCATCAGTTACTTTAAAATTCGCATCTTGATACACAATCGCATCCTTCACATTTGCTCTTTTAGGAATAGCTGCTATCTTAAGATTCTTCGGCAATTGTGTGGGCACATCTTTTAACGAATGCACTGCAATATCAATATTGTTTGATAACAGTCCGCTATCAAGCGTCTTGGTAAATATTCCCTGCACCCCCATTTCATATAATGGTGAAGTAAGATTTATATCTCCGACACTTTTTACAAGGGTCAATTCAGTTTTTATCCCTTGCTTATTCAATAAACTTTCTATGAATTTAGCTTGCCATAATGCCAGGCTGCTATCTCTCGATCCTATTCTAATTAGCCGAGGCATGACGCATGAATTTATTAACAATTTCTTCCGGCTCCAATTGCATTCCATTGTTTTGTTTCAATTCAAGAACAAATGACGCGACTGTTTTTTTCACCAACTCATCTTTCTTTGCATCATCAAGTCGTGCTAAATGCGGACAAGAGTTACTTGCCTCTATCAGCATATTTTTCAATGTCACTATCTGATTTCTTTGCTCATAAAATTTATTCCAGTCAATAAATGAAGCTATATGAGTATTAAGTATTCCGTTTGCAATTGGCAAATAAGTCTTTCTGTTTTCAAGTGATTTATCCAAAATTGCCGAGATAGAATCAATATCAAGAATCTCCAGATTACTATTGTATTTACATTGTGGATGCACCGTTTGTGGTATCGATAAATCAAGTATCAATCGTGTTCTCGAATTTTGTAAATTCTCCGGTGTCACTATATATTTATCCGCAGTAGTACTCAACACAATTACATCATAATCTTTAATGTTGTCATTCAAATCTTCAAACGGCAGCAAGCTGAAACCATTCGCAGTTGCAATATCCAAAGCAGTTGCATAAGTCCTGTTCGAAATCGTCAAATCAAAATGAGGTAAATAGTGTTTAATGTTTTTTGCAATATTATTACCGAATTTTCCGGTTCCTACAAGCAAACATTTTGTTGGTTTCTCCTTTATTTTATCTTTCAATATTTCAATAGCAGCATATGATGCCGAAACAGTTCCTTTACTTAAAGCAGTTTTAGTTTTTATTTCTTTCGATGCCTGAATGCAGATATTCGCCATTCTTTCAAACACCGGTCCAAGCAATCCATTCTCTTTCGAAAACTTACATGCATTTTTAAACTGTCCCAATATTTCATAATCACCCAATATCTGAGAATCCAAACCCGAAGCCACATGAAAAATATGCGACAAAGCCTCTTCCGAAGTTTTCACAAATTTATACTCATCCAATAATTCTTTGGGCTGATTACATACCGTAGTAATAATATATTCAGCATGCGCTACACATCCTGCACCATATATTTCAGTACGGTTGCAAGTACTTAATACCACAAAATCATTAAAATTATGGCTTCTTGCCATATCATAACATTCTTTTTGTTTTTCCGGCGAAATCGAAAATGCACTTCTCGTAGCTATATTTGCATTTTTAAATGTGATTCCTATTACAAATGAATTTTTCATAAATGTTTTGTTTTGTTAATAAACTGTTCATTAGTTTTTACAATACAAAAGTCTGCACTTTAATCCATGCCAATTATGATTGAAATCAGTTCGCTTAATGACTTTAGTCCGCTATTAATCTGCGAAAACGCAACAGACTTTGAATAATATCGCACATTCCTCCCGAAATCCTTTTCCCAACAACCCTTTTACCTTTCCCTCAAAACTCCTTTTCTAACAATATTTCAAAATCACCATACAATTTTCCTTTAATACTGTATCGTTACTATTTTTTGCTCGCGCGATGTCTTAAAAACACTAAGTGTCCTATTTTTTGCTCACGCGATGTCATATAAAATGCTCGGTGTCCCGTAAAAAACGCTCGCGATGTCATAAAAAATGCTCCGTGTCCCAAGTTTTACACTCGAATACTTGAGAAAAACACCTCCTAAAATAAAACACACCCTTTTTACGCACGCCAATGCATTATCTCTCCCTCAAACCTCTTTTCTAGATTTAAAACCCAAATCACAGCCTTGTGCGTTTTCTTAAAATCAATAAAATTTTTGGTAAATATCCCTCTGTGAAACTATATGTCTTCTCAGTGGCCTCAGTTTTAAAAAAAACACATCATTTTGAAATCATCCTAATGCGCCTCCAACCAGTTTCTTCCAGTTCCCATTCCCACTTCCATCGGAATAGTCAATCCCGGAATAGCGTTCATCATCCTTGCTTTTATAATCGGTTTCACATCTTCAAGCTCCTCTTTCAACACATCAAATACCAACTCATCATGTACCTGCAGCAGCATTTTCGATTTAATATTCATGGTCTTAAAATCATCGTGAATATTAATCATCGCAATCTTTATCATATCGGCTGCACTTCCTTGTATAGGCGCATTTATGGCATTTCGCTCCGCAAAACCTCTCACAGTATGATTATTCGAATTGATGTCCCGCAAATATCTCCTGCGTCCCATAATCGTTTCCACATATCCTCTTTCTCTTGCCAGATTAATACTTTCATCCATATAAGCTTTAATACGAGGATACTTTATAAAGTAGTTTTCAATAATCTCAGCCGCTTCTTTTCTAGGAATATTCAATCGTTCCGAAAGCCCAAAAGCCGATATTCCATATATTATTCCGAAGTTCACCATCTTTGCCCTGCTTCTCATTTCAGATGTTACTTCTTCAAGCGAAATATTATAAACCTTGGCAGCAGTCGACTTATGAATATCCTGCCCCGATAAAAATGCTTCTATCATTCCCGCATCCTTGCTCAACTCTGCAATTATCCTCAATTCTATCTGCGAATAATCTGCCGAAAGCAGCACATGATGTTCATCTCTTGCTACAAAAGCCTTCCGTATTTCTCTTCCTCTTTCAGTCCGTATAGGTATATTTTGAAGATTAGGATTATCCGAACTCAACCGTCCCGTCACCGCTACCACTTGATTATACGAAGTATGAATTCTTCCAGTCCTCGGATTCACCAGCAACGGCAAGCTATCCACATACGTGTTTTTTAATTTAACCAACTCACGATAATCCAATATCTTCCCGACTATTTCATGTTTCCCTACCAGTTTCGATAAAATATCTTCCCCTGTAGCATATTGCCCGGTCTTTGTTTTCTTAGGCTTCTCAACTATTTTTAATATCTCAAAAAGAATATCACCCACTTGTTTTGGCGAAGAAATATTAAAAGGAGTTCCCGCCAATTTCTGAATTTCTTCATCTGCAGTAAATATATCCTTTGCCAGTTCAACAGATATTTCCTTCAACGCATTTTTATCCAGAGTAATCCCTTCGGCTTCCATATCAGCCAACACAGGAATAAGAGGAATCTCTATTTCTTCAAATAATTTTGTGGTATGACTTTCCTTCAGCATCGGCTCAAACTTGTTTTTAAGTTGAAGAGTAATGTCTGCATCCTCTGCCGCATATTCTTTTATTTCCTCTATTGCCGCATCTCTCATCGATGTTTGCCCTTTCCCTTTCTTGCCAATTAATGTCTCAATCGACACCGGCGAATAGTTCAAATATGTTTCCGCAAGCACATTCATATTATGTCGCATCTCAGGCTGAATAAGGAAATGCGCCACCATTGTATCAAACAATTTCCCTTTTATTTCTACTCCATACCATTTCAAAATAGATAAATCATACTTAATATTTTGTCCTATCTTACCTATGTTTTCATTAGAGAAAAGAGGTTTAAACTCATTCACAATTTCCTGTGCCTCATTAAGATTAGCCGGCACCGGAATATAATACGCCTCCGAAACCTTGTAAGCAAACGACATTCCCACCAATTCCGAATTATGTGCATCCAGCCCTGTAGTTTCCGTATCAAAGCAAATTGCCGATTGATTTAATAAATCTTTTATCAGTTCTTCTCTTTTTTCTTTTGTATCAACAAGATGATAAGTATGCGCAATTTCCTTTATTGTTTTGAATGAAGCAGCTTCTATCACTTCTTCTTCCTCTGCTAAAACTTCATCACCTTCTAACTCTCCGCTTAATTCACCTTCTATCTTCTCCGTCGACATTTCTTCTGCCTGTCCAAACATATCTACTTGGTCAGGATTTATTTTAGGAGATGATTTAGCTTTTACTTTAACTGGAGCAGCTGCCGTTTCTCCTGTTGAAGCAGGTGTTGCAGAGCCATTGAATAATTTATCAGCGAGATTTCTGAATTCAAGTTCAACAAATAATTCTCTCAATGCTTCTTTGTTAGGTTCCTCGAGCTCTAATGCTTTTTCATCAAGCTCTACAGGCACATCACAAATTATGGTTGCCAGCCATTTCGATTGAATTGCTTTTTCAGTATTCTGTTCAACTTTTTCTTTTAATTTCCCCTTTAATTTATCTGTATTCTTCAATAAATTATCAATGCTTCCAAAATCTTTTATGAGCTGAATGGCTGTCTTTTCGCCTACTCCTGGGATGCCGGGAATGTTATCGGCACTGTCACCCATTAAACCTAAAATATCAATTACCTGATCTACATTTTGTATATCCCACTTTTTACATATCTCCGGAACACCCATTATTTCTGCGCCATTACCAAGTCGGGCAGGTTTATACATAAATATTTTATCGGATACCAATTGACCATAATCTTTATCCGGCGTCATCATATAAGTCGTGAACCCTTTCTTCTCTGCCATCTTTGCCAGTGTTCCTATTACATCATCTGCTTCAAAGCCCGGTTTTTTAATCACAGGAATATTAAATGCTTCTATTATTTTAATGATGTAAGGAATGGCTGTGCGCAGGTCTTCCGGCATTTCTTCACGATGTGCTTTGTAATCTGCAAACTCAATATGACGTGCAGTTTGCTCTGGTGTATCAAATACAACAGCTATATGTGTCGGCTTTTCTTTCTTCAAAACATCAAGCAGCGTATTGGTGAAACCAAACACAGCCGATGTATTCAAGCCTTTCGAATTAATACGATGATTATTACTGAATGCAAAATAAGCTCTGTAAATCAATGCAAATGCATCAAGCAAAAATAGTTTCTTATTGTTTTCTTCCATTGGATTATTTATTTTTAAAGGAGGATAAAAGTAACAAGAATTTGGTATGAAATGCGAATCATTTTCATAGGACTCACATAAATAAAAATACAATTATCAAATTGTTTTATCTACATTTGTTTTTATTCACAAATAAAAACAATTTAAAATGAAAAAAGTAATTACGATTTTATGCGCAACAGCTTTCTTATTTCTTTCGATGGAATCGAAATTACTTGCCCAATCAACTTCCAAGGAAATCACTGATGCTTTTTTTGCAGTTTATGCAAAATACCCTGCAAAGGCTGTTGATTACGCATTTGGTACAAATAAATGGATGCTAAAAAAGCCTGAAGTTGTAACTAACGTAAAAACACAGTTGAAAACACTAACCGATTTAATTGGCGAGTATTATGGCTTCGAACCGATAGAAGAAAATGTTATTTCGTCAAGTTTGAAAGAAGTAAAATTTTTGGTACGCTATGAAAGAGAGCCGCTTCAGTTTACTTTTTTACTTTACAAACCGAAAGATAAATGGATGGTAGAAAACTTTTCGTTCAACGAAAATCTGGATAAAGAAATTGGAGAAGGAACAAAAATAAAGACGCAGAAGTAAGTTTTGATTATTAAACTTTAATCCCTTCAGTTTATTTATAATAGCTATTTAGCCGGTTGGCGGGCTTTCTCTTTAAAAGAAGTATTCTTAATTATTCTTATATAGCCATTCTTCAGGATCCATTCTGGTTTTTCCCTTCCATACTTCTATATGAAGAACTGTCTTTGATTCTTCTTCATCATAAACTATCGACGCCATATTTTGTTTTGTCTTCACCTTGTCACCCACTTTAATATATACATCTTTCAAGTTCGAATAAATCGTCAAAAATTCTCCATGTCTTAACAAAATATATTGTCCCGAACCCGGAATATTTCCGATAGCTCTTACTTCGCCATCAAAAATTGCACGAACTAGTGTCCCTGCACTTGTAGAAATATCTACCCCATCATTATTAATATCAATGTTGTGCATCAATGGATGAGGATGAATTCCAAACCGCTCGCTTATTACTCCTTTCGCCACTGGCCAAGGCAGTTTCCCTTTATTACTTTCAAACGAATTAGATAAAAGTTGTGACTCAGGGGTCAAAACCAGTTTGAGCGGTTTCGGTTTATTTGATGTTTCAGCATCCTTCTGCGCTTTCTCTAATTCCTTCTCTATTACTTTTTGAATTGCCAATTGCAAATCTTTAGCAGCTTTCTTCTTCTTTTCCAAATCCTTTTTCAACTTGCTCTCCTGATCCTGAAGTTGAGAAAACACTTGTTCTTTCTCACTTTTTTCCGAAGTCAGGTTTTTCTTTTCATGTTCCTGAGTACCTAATAATACACCCTTATCAGTCTTTTTATTTTCTAAATCCTGAACCTTCTCATTCAAATTCCTTTTTGTATTAGTAATCCTTTCTGCTTGTTTATGCCGATATTCGCTGTATTGCTGAAAATATTTTAGTCTTAAAAATGCCTGTTCAAAATCTTTAGAAGCAAAAATGAACATCAATCTGCTATATGCATCCTGATTTTTATATGCATAAAATATCATCTTGGCATACTCCGCTTTTAACTTTGTCAGATCATTTTGCAACCCCTTTATAGATTCATTATTTTCATTAATCTGATTTTCCAAATCTCCAATTTCTCCATTTATAGTTGCAATCAATTCTTCGCGTGCACCTATTTTCTTATTGAGCATTACTAATTGATTCAAAGAAAGTTTTTTATTTTTCTTCGTTTCCAGAAGAAGTTGATTAGTGTTATCAATTTCCTGTTGAAGTTGTTTCTTTTTATTCTCCAGCTCCTTTTTTGTTTGTTTCTGAGCCAATAGTACTCCTGTGTTCAGCATTGCCAAACACAAAAGCAGTAGATAGAATAACTTTCTACTTTTTTTCCTTGTAAACAATTTGCTCATAATCTTCAGGTATTTTAAAAGGGAAACTTTGTTCCTGATCTAAAGAAGTTTTAGTATATGTTATATCAATATTAATATTTTTTTGTCCTTTAAAAGTCAAATTCATTTTAAGTGGTAACAGTTGAGTTGAATCAACTTTAGCGTATTCTTTATATTTGACATCCAGATTCCTATCCGGATTAAACTCATAAAAAAGGATACGGGAAATCTTGAATGTTTCAGGAATCATATATATACTTTGTGCCGATTCTTTCAACTCTTTTCCCTTCTCCATTACTTTTTTTAATTTATGTTTCCTGATAGTTCCAAGGGTGTATTGACAATTGCTGGAACCGGGTTTCAGTTTTTCATCATCATCATAAAACTCAACACTGTTTCCAATTAACAGAGACTGAACAATTTCAAAATCCAAATCGGTATTTAATAATTTACTTATGTATGAGAAGTTTCCTTTAAAATATTTTTTATCCCCGAAATTTATTGTGAGTTTCACGGAGTCGCGTGTTATCATTACTCTTGCTCCTTCTATTCCAAATTTAGAAATCGACATCCAGATTACACTATCTTTCTTCATCCGTAAATTTACAGTGAACGAATTGGAAGTGCTGTCAATAGTTGATTCTATATTTAATTTTGCATTTAGTTTATTAAAATGAAATTCATTTGCTTTTAATTTAGCTGTTAGTGTTTTTGCATTTTTATAATCCAATAGACATTTGCCATTATTAAGAGTTAATAGTTTCTGTTGATTTTTGCAGGAAGAAAAAGTGAGAATAGCAGCAAGAATAAAAACTAAAGAATAGATTTCCTTGCTGAACACAAAGAAACGAGTACTTGAAAAATGGTTACTCATATAGTTTTTTGTCTGCAATTTTTTTATCAATTAAGTTTGAAGCGCCACCAGCCTTCTTTGCATCCATCCAATATTTCAGCGCATCTTCCGTCTCTCCCATTTTGTATAATATATCCCCATAATGTTCAAGTAAAGTTCCGTTTCCTTTTCCACCATTATCAATTGCTTTGCCCACCCATACTTTCGCATCGTCATATTTATTTGATTGATATAATATCCATCCATACGTATCCTGATACGAATTATTATTCGGTTCCAACTCATTACTTTTCTTCGACATTTTCTCTGCTTTTTCCAAATTTACTTTTCGCAAGGATAAATAATAAGCATAATTATTTAATACATTTACATTATTCGGGTCAGCCTCCAAAGCCTTGTCAAAAGCTAAATCGGAAGCATCGTGATTGTTCAAGTTATTCTGTGCATCTCCTATCAAAGAATAAAACTTTGATAAAATAGTTTTGTTATTTATTACAAATTCTTTCCCTTCAGTAAGTACATCTATTGCTTCCTGATTCTTTTTCAATCGGATATTTACATCTCCATTATATAAATATGGCACAGGCTGATTTGGAAATAATTCAATAGCTTCCTTACTTTCTTTTTCTATAGAAGTAAAATCATTCAATTCCGAATCAATATACATCAACTGTTCCCACAATGCATATTTTTCTTTATCAATAGCAACTGCTTTTCTGTATTGAATTCTTGCTTCTTCCAATTTTTTATCACGAATAAGAAAGTCGCCATACATTGCAAATGCCTTTGCTTCATCAGGATGTACATCCACCAATATTTTACACAATGTATCGGCTTCAGGTTTCAATTCGGGATACTTATCTGTTATTTCGTAGTAAGACAAAAGGATTTTTATTTTTGTATCTATATCCAATTCCTTGCTTTTAAAAGCAAATTTTATTTCAGAGTATGCTTTATCATTTTGCTTTTGACTTCTGTAATAATCAGCTAATGATAAATGAACAAAAGCATTGGAAGGATCAAGTTTTATCAAATCTGTATATGCCTGAAGAGCCTTATCATTCATTCCTTTCGACTGATATAATTCGCCAAGCATCCCGTAATATTTAGCTTCTTTAGGATATAATTTTATTAACTTCTGTACTTCTTCAAGTGCCTTATCAAAATTGTTCGTGTTCTTATAAATGGTAAGTTTAGACAATGATATTTCTTCGGTTACGCCGAATTTAATTTCCATCTTATCAAATAACTTTAATGCATCACCTGGCTTGTTGATAGTCAGATATGCATTTGCAAGATCATAGTAATAATCTATATTCTCAGGATTTTTTTTAACTATTCTTTCATAAACACCCACCCTTTCCGCTGACTGATTATTTTGTTTGAGGCAATCGGCATATAACAATTGATACCAAACATTATCAGGATCAATGGATGCTGCTTTTTTACTAAATACCAGTGCCTTCACCTTTTCTTTCTGCAATGTATATATATATGCCACTTCGTATAATGCTGCTGCATTATTCTGGTCCATTTTTAATGCCTGAATAAAATAAGTTTCTGCCAACTCATAATTACCAAGTATCTTTTCTTTGTTCGCTTCGAAAAACAGATAATCAAAATTCTGTTTTTCCTTTCCTGTCAATTCTCCTTTCCTTGCTGCCAATGAAGTATCTTTTTGAGTTGTTTTGCAGGAAGAAAATGAAAGTGATAACAATGCGGCAACTAAAAATGCAACTTGTTTATATTTATACTTTGAAATAATATTTTTCAAAAAGAGATGTTTTATTAACAATTAAATTATCGGATAACACTGTAATCACTCAAACTTAAATCACTCGATTTTCCTGTGTATTCAGCATTATTTCCAATCATCGAATTGCTAAGGTCTGCGTTTATTACTTTGCTGTTGTTTTGTATTATACTGTTTTTTACAACGGAGTTTTCAATAATACTTCCCGCTCCAACTGACACATACGGGCCTACTTTCGCATTAATCAACTGCACATTTTCTCCTATAAAACAAGGTTCAATTATCACTGAGTTATCATTGATGAATTTTGTTGTTCGTCCAGTATCTTTATTGAACTCCAATATCCGCTGATTTGTATATACTGTTGCATCTTTATTACCGCAATCAAGCCATTCGGTAACTTTCCCGGGATGAAATTTTACTCCCTTCGCTTTCATATTTTCCAAAGCATTTGTCAATTGATATTCGCCCTTTTCCTTGATGTTATTATCAAGCAGATATTTTAATTCGCGCTTTAGATATTCCCCGTCATTAAAATAATAAATACCGATAATGGCAAGGTCCGAAACAAATGTTTGAGGCTTCTCTACAAAGTCAGTAATGATATTATCAGCATCAATTTTTACGACACCAAAAGGTTTAGGGTCATCCACCTTCTGTACCCAGATTATTCCTTCCTTTGAAGAATCCAATTTGAAGTCTGCTTTAAATAGCGTATCGGCAAATGCCACTACCACTTTTCCTGTCAACGCATCTTCTGCACACATTATCGCATGTGCAGTGCCCAGCGGCTCATCCTGATAAAAAATACTGCCTTTAGCTCCAAGACTTTCAGCAACTTTTACCAGATTATCTTCTGCTTCTTTTCCGAAACGCCCAATTACAAAGGCTATTTCATCTACCTTCTCATCACATACTTTTATGATGTCTTCTACTATACGCTGCACCATTGGCTTTCCTGCAATAGGTATCAATGGTTTTGGTGTTGTTAATGTGTGCGGGCGCATGCGTTTGCCCATTCCTGCCATCGGGATAATAATCTTCATAAACTTGTTTTATTTTTTGCCTGTACTTCCGAAACCGCCTTCTCCTCTTGCTGTTTCCATTAATTGTTCCACTTCTATCCATTCGGCTTGTTCGTGTTTTGCTATAACCATTTGCGCTACACGTTCGCCGTCATTTATTATAAAATCTTCTTTCGAAAGATTAACCAAAATCACTTTTATTTCTCCTCTGTAATCCGCATCAATTGTGCCCGGCGAGTTAAGTACTGTCAATCCGTTTTTAAATGCCAATCCGCTGCGGGGACGAATCTGTGCTTCATATCCTACCGGTATTTCGATGAACAAACCAGTAGCAACCAATGTACGTTCCAATGATTTTAATGTTATCGGTTCTTCCAGATTGGCTCTCAAATCCATACCTGCTGCGGCGTGAGTTGCATACGAAGGCAGTTCGTGTTTCGATTTATTTATTATTTTTATTTTCATTTCTGTTTAACAGGCATTAATTTTTTCCCTTCCAGTTTCCATACTACCAACCCAAAACCGATAAGTAATAAATTATTTATTATTAAATTCATTGTTACCGAATTGCCATTAATAAATGTACTGATAAAATACAAAAGTACAGATAAAGAGAGGTATCCCAAAATTCGTTTCAAATCATAATTAACAGGGTAATGTTTATTACCCAAAAACCAGGAAGCAATCATCATGCTTGCATAACATATTAAAGTCGCCCAGGCGCTGCCCATATAGCCTATCCGCGGAATCCAGTAAATGTTCAATACTATGGTTATCACTGCGCCAAATATTGTTAACAGCGCACCATATTGCGTTTGTCCGGTGAGTTTATACCATATCGACTGGTTAAAAAAGATACCTAGAAACATATTTGCGAGCAATAAAATGGGTACTACAGCCAATCCTTCGCGATAATCTTTCCCCACAAAATATTGTATCCAATCCATGTTCATCATTGTTCCAAGAAATATCAATGAACATATAATCACAAAATAATTCATCACTTCTGCGTATGTTTTCTTGGAATCTTTCTCTTTCGAATGATTGAAAAAGAACGGCTCTGCCGCGAATCGAAAGGTTTGTACAAAAATTGTCATTATGATGGATATCTTGTAACATGCGCCATATATGCCTGTTTGAATCATTGCTACCTTTTCCGGCAGGAGATGTGACAGTAAAATTCTATCCAATGTTTCATTCACCATGCCTGCCAGACCTGCTATTAACAGAGGCATTGAATACCGCATCATCAGTTTCCAGAGATGAGAATCGAACACATAACGCACTCTGAATATTTCCGGCGAAAGCAATAATAATGTTACCACACTTGCTATCAGGTTCGAAATA
>CAIQBY010000402.1 GCA_903870175.1 uncultured Bacteroidota bacterium | reverse complement strand
TGAGAAAATGTTTTCTAGTAAATAGCGGTCTTCAATACTCTAGCATATAAGTCTTCGTACATCGGCAGTATTTTAGCAATATCAAATTTCTTTGCCTGCTCATATGCATTATTTTTAAAGGTACTGAGTGTAGCGTTGTCTTTCAAAATATGAATTGCATTATTTGCCATTTCTTCTACATCACCAACATTACTTAGGTATCCGGAATAGCCATTGATATTAACTTCGGGTATACCGCCTGAATTGGTTGAAATAACGGGCACCTTGCTTGCCATAGCTTCCAAAGCCGCTAAACCAAAACTTTCCGTTTCGCTGGTAAGAAGGAATAAATCTGCAATGGACAATATCTGTTCGGGGTTTACTATTTTACCGAGAGATTTAATATCATTGCAAGTATCCAGTTCTCTGCAAAGCTTCTCAATATTAGCTCTTTCTGGACCATCACCTACAAGTATCAGTTTAGAAGGAATTGCCTTCCTTACTTTATCAAACACATATAATACATCTTCAACCCGTTTAACTTTCCGGAAATTACTAACGTGAATTAATAATTTTTCACCATAAGGAGCATAAGCTTTCTTGTCACAGTATTGATTTTCGGTTTTATAATCATCGAGTCGAATAAAGTTTGGAATAACACTTCTTTCCTTATTAACATTAGGGAAATTGATATAAGTATCTTTCTTTAGACTTTCAGAAACAGCTGTAACTGCATCACTCTGATTGATTGCAAAAGTAATAACCGGCTCAAAAGACGGGTCTTTACCAACAAGTGTAATGTCTGTTCCGTGAAGCGTTGTGATGAAAGGAATATTTATTCCCTGAGAAGCTAAAATCTGCTTTGCCATATAAGCCGCAGAAGCATGAGGTATTGCGTAATGAACATGCAGTAAGTCGAGCTTCTCGTATTTTACAACATCTACAAGTTTGCTGGACAGAACCAATTCGTATGGTTGATAATCAAATAAAGGGTAATCGGAAACTGATACTTCATGATAAAACAAATTACCGGAAAAGAAATCCAGACGTACAGGTTGGCTATACGAAATAAAATGCACCTGATGTCCTTTGGCAGCTAAAGCTGTTCCTAATTCGGTAGCTACCACACCGCTTCCTCCAAATGTTGGATAACAGACTATTCCTATTTTCATAAAGTGAATTTTATTCTATCTCGGCGTTCAACCCTCTTTCAAGCAGCGCAGTACACATTGGTTCCAAATAATC
This sequence comes from uncultured Bacteroidota bacterium, assembly GCA_903870175.1. Classification (GTDB taxonomy): domain Bacteria; phylum Bacteroidota; class Bacteroidia; order 2-12-FULL-35-15; family 2-12-FULL-35-15; genus 2-12-FULL-35-15. Next base: position 404 of record CAIQBY010000402.1, on the reverse strand, counting down.
ATAAGAACCGTTTTTTACAGAACATTTACCATGATAATGTACGATGTAAGCACACTGTTCAGCCTGCATCGGCTCGTGTTTACATATCTTAATCAACGAATCAATTACATGATCGAACGTATTGAAATCATCATTATATAAAATGATTTGTTTGCCCGCAATGGCAACTTCTTCAGGTGCCAAAAGCACATCCGATTCAGTATCCGGATGGTGAGCATTAATATCAGAATTTTTCATTGTTGTATTTGAATAAATGAATGTAGGGGAAATCCTAAACAAAAGATTTTAATTCAATCTCCCCATTCCTTTCTTTCCAACAAAGGTACGAATTTAAATTTACCAAATTCTGTTTTTTCAATATGTTTTGCGGTCTTCTTTTCGAGCAATGTCATTATTGATTCCTT
>CAIQBY010000401.1 GCA_903870175.1 uncultured Bacteroidota bacterium | reverse complement strand
GCAAATAAGAAGTTATGTCAGTGTATCCGGCGTAATGCAATAAAAATAAAATTGGAGTTGAAAAGCAAATCAACATTGTGATAAAAAGACTTTCCAATGCTGTACGAGTTTTTCTTAAATAATAAAAAATTACAGATAAAAAGAGCAAAGCAACAATTAGAGGAAATATAATATATAGCGGGCCTCTAAACCCCAAACTATATGCTAATAAAGGAGTAAGTATTCTGCATCTTAAATTACTTTCAACGGAAAAATTAAAAGGGCTTATGGATAATTGCGCGTATTCTGCACCTTGATGCCCAATAGCAGATAGAGCAGGAGTAACATAAATTGCAGCAATGAACAGTAAAACAAATGCTATAAATAACGCTGAGAGATAAACTCCTAATTTTTGTTCAATAATTAAAAGGGCTTTATTTGTTTTACTAATAAATTCTTGATACATAGTCAACACTGCAAGGGTTATTTTCTTTGAAAAATTCTTTTCATCTATTCAATTATTTTATTGAATTCCATCAATAATTGGCAAAACCTCATTTTCCAAAAGTAAATAATATAATTAAATACATTTCAGACTATTTATTGATTATGGATGAAAGACAAAAAACTTCTCAAAACATGTTTCATTAATTCACGATTATCCAAAATATGAGTTTACGATAATTGTCAGGAAAGAGGTGTAATTGTTTTGAAAACTTGAATTGGTTTAAAAAACCCAAAAATTATTTCCACTATTGGATTTCACATTTCAAAATTCACTCCTATATATTAAGGCTGAATAATTCCAAAGTTAATCAATTTCTGCCTTCTCTTCCCTCAAAACTCAATTTTCGTTCATCTTATCACCTAAAACGGCTGTAATAAAATACAATTGGGTGAGAAAATAATGATTTTAAGGAGGTAAAAAATGATTCCGAGGAGGTAAAAAATGGTTCCGGTGAGGTACAAAATGATTCTGGTGAGGTACAAAATGGTTCCGGTGAGGTACAAAATGATTTCGGTGAGGTACAAAATGATTTCGGTGAGGTACAAAATGATTTCGGGGAGGTGCAAAATGATTTCGAGGAGGTAGAAAATGATTCTGTTGAGGTAAAAAATGATTTATTTATTGGAAAAGAAGAGTTTTAAAGAGTAATACCAAATAAATAATTGTTAGGACAGCAATTCAATTCGTTATATCTTTGCGATATATGTTTACGGCATTAGTAAATACTAACAATTATATTGTTTAAGCGATGAAAAAAATATTCATTTGCCAGTCAAATTATATTCCATGGCGAGGATATTTCGATGCTATCAATTCGGTGGATGAATTTATTGTGTATGATCAGGCACAGTATACAAAAAACGATTGGCGGAATAGAAATAAAATAAGGACGGCTGAAGGCGAATTGTGGCTTACAATACCTGTGGCGGTGAAAAACAGGCTCTACCAAAAAATAAATGAAGTGAAAATAAGCAATCCTAATTGGGCAATTAAACACTGGAAATCAATAGAGAATAATTATTCGAAATCTCCCTTTTTTAAACTGTATTCGCAGGATTTTAAAAATTTATATTTGAATGAAACATATACTTATCTCACAGAAGTTAATTATAGCTTTTTGAAGTTGATTTGTGCTATCCTCGATATAAAAACAAAAATAACCTACTCGTTGAATTTTCCTTTAGTGGGCGAAGATAAAACGGAAAGAATAATTAATATCTGTAAAAATGTAAATGCAACCGATTATTATTCGGGACCAAGTGCGGAAGTTTATTTAAAAAAATCTCTGTTTGATGAAGAAAAAATTAAACTTCATTATTTTGATTATTCCAACTACAAGCCTTATTCGCAGCTTCATGAGCCATTTATAAATAATCTTTCCATTTTGGATTTGCTATTTAACGAAGGACCCAATTCCCAAAAATATTTTTTGGGAGAAACCCATTCTCCGTCACTGAATGCAGACGATAAACAAAAATGAAAATTGAATTTTAATGAGGCCGTGTGCCAATTATTTTAGCAGGGCTTCCGGCAACTATTGTCCAGGGCTCTACATTTTTATTTACAAAACTATTGGCACCTATTACAGCACCTTCTCCAATAGTTACAGGCATTATAACGCTCCTTGCGCCGATATAAACATCGTTTCCAATAATTAATTTCCCGCCTAGCGTTTTTGTAGCTCCTTCGCCTAATCCATTCACCATTTTATAACCGCTTTCGTGCGAGAAAGTTGCGGAAAGGAGTACAGTTCCCGGTCCGGTAGATACTCTGTTTCCAATAATAGTTAATCCACCTCCCCAAATTGTTGTGTGGGGCTGCACATCAGTATGTTCGCCAATAATCACTCCTTCGCCCGCATAAATAAAAACAAAATCACCTATTCGGCAATGATTATGCAAATCGACAAGATGAGGAAGAGCAATTTTTGCCAATGGATATATTTTTACTCCTTCGCCGCAGAATCTTAGTTTATCTCTAAGGTTATCGCCCATTAAATCCAGGTCTTGAATGGTGTACATATAAGTTGTAATTAAAATTATTGTTTAGTTATCTGGAACATTTTTTTTCTTTTTTCTATAAGAAAATTAAATTTGTTACTTTCTTTTTCTTTTTGATAATCCATCAGCATGTCTTCAAAATTATATTGCGGTGCCCAGTCAAGTTCCCGCTTTGCTTTGCTGTTGTCATAAAGGAAAGAATCCATAAGCAATGCTTTTTCAGGCTGTTCAATAATTACAGGTTTAGAACTATCACACCAAAAAACTTTTGCAATGGTTTCTACTTCCTCTTTCAAAGTCAGATATTTTCCGGAAGAAATATTATAAAGTCCTTCCGCCTTAATATTGACTATAGCTTTTAAAAAAGCGGAAACAACATCTTTTACATAAATAATATCCCTGCCTCTTTCGCTATCGCCCCATATCTTAAGAGGTTTGCAGTCAATTGCATTTTCAATGAAAGTTTGAAAGCCTGTCTTCACAGGCTTTCCATTTTTGAATATCTCCAAATGCGGGCCGTAACCATAAACAGGAGGTAATCTGAATATAATATTCTTTAATCCAAATTGAATGGAATAATATTCGAGGCAATCCTGTGCCGCGCTTTCCGAAAGGCTAAACATCGCATATTCATCATTAAATCGTTGTGCCCTTCCATCAATTTCTTTTATTGCTTTGTTCTTTTGCCATAATCCCGAAGTATTTCGATGAGAACAGGCATAGATTACTTTTCCAACTTTGTTATTCCTGCAAAAGTCAAGAATATGCAATGTCCCAATCACATTGGTCTGAAAATAATCCTGCACTTTGTTTTTATTAATATCAAATGTTGCAGGCTGAAGAGCAGCTAAAATGATAACAACATCATATTTATTCTTTGGTATATTTTCGAATTCCTTTTTGTTTGTAATGTCAATATTTATGTAAGGAATAGATTTTTTTTTGAAATATTCTCTGCCAATTGAATTATTGTCTGATGCAATAATCTGATAGTTTTGATTAAACAACTCTTCGATTAAGTAAGTGCCTATAAAACCGGATGCACCAAAAACAAGAATATTTTTTTTCTTCATGCTTAAGAACTGTATTATTCTTTAGTGAAATTATATTCCTTTTGAATAATGTATAAAGGTCTGCGTCTTATTTCAGAGTATATATTTGACAAATATCTGCCGATAAGACCTAACATTAAAATAATCACACTTCCAAAGAAAAGCGTAAGAAGTACCATGGATGTAAATCCCGGAACAATATCATAAAAAAGATACCTGAAAAAATAAAATACGGAGGTGCAGCAGGTAAGAATGAATATTAGCAAACCAAGGTAAATTAAAAAGTTAAGAGGCGCATTACTTAAACTGATTATAATATCTATCATCAGGTTAAAACGTTTGAAAAAAGTATAATTACTTTTTCCGGCAAGTCTTTTTGAGGTTTTTATTTCAACAATATCATATTTTAAACCTATATCGTTTACAATTCCCGAAATGGTTCGATTAATTTCATTGTAGCGATTAAATTCATTAACAAATTTTCTGGTCATTATTTTCATCATCAACTGATTCTTGATGATTTTTACTTTCAAAAGTTTCACTAAAATGAACCAGAAAATCTCGGATGTAATCCGGTCTCTAAGATTATTTCTTATTTTCGAAGAGCAATAAATAATATCATACCCTTCTCTGATTTTATTGTATAATAAGGGTATTTCCGACGGAGGATTCTGAAAATCTCCATCCATAATTATAATATATTCTCCGCTTGAATAGTTGATGCCTGCGCTGGCTGCCACTTGCTGGCCAAAGTTACGCGATAGTGAAATACATTTAACAGTGTTATTGTTTTTACAGATATTTTGTATTTCATTTTCACTGTTATCAACACTTCCATCGTTTACCAGGATAATTTCATAAGTAATATTTAAAGGAATAACATATTTAAGAACTTCATCAATAAATTGGCAAATGATTTTTTCGTCATTATATATGGTGGCAACAATTGATAAAACAGGTTTATTCATTTATTGAAAACTCTCTTTGAAGCAGATTTAATAATTTACTCACTCGGACACAAATGTAACAATAAGAAGCTGAATTCGGACATTAGATTTGATTGCCCCTATTTTATACAAGTTTTAGGATTGAACAATAATTTGAGACAAATAACGTTTTAACATATAGTTTGGGAATCAACCAAAAATTTAGTACTTTTAAACCATTATTATGAGAAGAAAAATAGCTTTTTTAGTTTTAGTTGTATCAACTGTTGGTTTCCAAAGTTTCGGTCAGGCACCGAAATACAGTAATGAATTTTTAAGTATTGGTGTTGGTGCACGTGCATTAGGCATGTCTAATTCATATGTTACTTCTGTTAATGATGTAACAGCAGGTTATTGGAATCCGGCCGGACTTGCAAGTATTGGCAATCAATATCAGGTTGCACTTATGCATAGCGAGTATTTTGCAGGAATTGCAAAGTATGATTATGGCGGGATAGCAACACGTTTGGATTCGTCATCTGTCTTAGCTTTGAGTTTTGTTCGTTTTGGAGTTGATGGAATTCCTAATACTACCGACTTGATTGATGCCAATGGAAATGTAGATTATAACCGCATCACCACTTTTTCTGCCGTCGATTTTGCATTACTTGTATCTTATGCAAAAACTTTAAAAATAAAAGGATTGAGGGTAGGGGCAAGTGCAAAAATAATCAGAAGAAGAATTGGAGATTTTGCCGGAGCTTGGGGATTTGGAATAGATGCAGGAGCGCAATACGATTATAAAAAATGGAAATTTGCTGCTATGGCAAGAGATATTACCACCACCTTTAATGCCTGGAGTTATAATTTATCAGATGACATGAAACAGGTTTTTCAGGCAACTGGAAATGACATACCTACTAATTCTGTCGAAATTACCTTGCCAAAATTATTATTAGGGGCAGCCCGTAAATTCGATTTCGGAAAAAAGGTATCATTACTTGTTGAAGCTAATTGTGATGCAACATTTGACGGTAAAAGAAATGTTTTAGTAAGTACCAAAGCTGTAAGTGTTGATCCGCATGTTGGCCTTGAAGCGGGTTTTATGAATTTGGTTTTTTTAAGAGCTGGTGTCGGTAATTATCAATCCTACACAGATGCCACTGGAAAAACTGTTCATACTTTTCAACCTAATGTTGGAGTTGGGGTTAAAATAAAATCTGTTTATATTGATTATGCTTTTACAAATATAGGAGACCAATCAGTAGCACTTTATTCTCATGTATTTTCTTTGAAAGTAGATATCAATAAGAAGCATAAAATTAAATAAATAATTTATGAAATGATAAAACGATTACTTGCTTTATGTTTGTTGTTGTTTTTATTTATTGGTCTGGAAGCTCAGCCTTTTTCCAATGGATGGATTAATTATTCTCAAGATTATTACAAAATCAAAATAGCTCAAAGCGGAATCTACCGCTTGGATTCTGCAACTTTAAGTTCTGCTTTAGCAACTAACGGAATTCAATTAAGCAATATTGATCCGCATAGATTTCAGATTTTCAACAAAGGGGTT
>CAIQBY010000400.1 GCA_903870175.1 uncultured Bacteroidota bacterium | reverse complement strand
GCTGGTATTCACGAATCTTCTTTATTATTTCGAGCTGATGTTCTCTGTCATTTATAAAAAAGCCGTCAGCCATCCCCAGATTATTACGAACGCTGATGCCTAATATTTTAGCGGCTTCTCCGGCTTCCTGCAATCGCAGATCTCCGCTTCCGCGTGTTCCCAGTTCGCCGGCACTTAAATCAAGGATGCCCACTTTTTTGCCCATTGCAATATGTTTAAGCAAAGTTCCGGCACACGATAGTTCTATATCATCGGGATGAACCCCGATTGCTAGAATGTCTAATTTCATAAAAATATTTTTATTGTTTTAATATGATGTTAAGAAGAGCAGGAATTTATTTCCCTTCAACCCAATTTACAATTTTATCAGAAGTTGGTTTATCTGCAGAATATACCACATCTACCAGATTGCCTTTTTCATCAATCAAATATTTCTGGAAATTCCATTTTACTTCCGAATCCATTTTTGTATTCAACGTTTTTTCGGTAAGCCATTTATATACGGCGTCTTTATCATCACCTTTCACCGAAATTTTTTCCATCATCTGAAAACTTACACCATAATTTTTCGAACAGAATTCTTTAATCTCAGTGTTGGTGCCCGGTTCCTGATGTCCGAAGTTATTAGCCGGAAACCCGATGATTACAAAGTTTTTATCTTTATATTTCTCATACAACTTTTCCAAATCTTCGTATTGAGGTGTAAATCCGCACTTGGAAGCAGTATTTACTACAAGTATTTTTTTACCTTTTAAACTTGCGAAGCTAAAATCCTTGCCATCTATGGTTTTTGCTTTCAAATCATAAAAGGAAGTTTGTGAATTAGCTGTTGTAACAATAAGTGTGGCAACAGCAATAAGGGCAGATGTGAAGTGTTTTTTCATTTTATTTCATGTTTAAGTTAGCTGCAAAGGTAGTAAAAGTATAAGTTATAAAAACATTAATATTTTTCGATTACTAATTCAGAACGTCATTGCGAGGATTTTTCATCCGAAGCAATCTATGTATATATTTTAGATTGCTTCGCTGCTCTCGCAATGACGTGTGTAAGTAACTTTATCTATTATTATCTAAACTACTATACAAATTTTTTATTTTTTGCTCCGTAGGAGCATTCTGTTTGTAGAACAATATAATGTAATATGAGTCAAGCTTCGTAGGAGCGACCTGTTTTATTCAGACCGATCCTACGGAGCTTGACATTTTTCGTTTAATGTATTACTGCAAACAGCTTATCCCTACGGGATTTCAGAAAAAATGTATAGTAGTTTAATTATTATCTTTATAAATATCACCAATCTCTCCTATTCAAATTCAATATTAGTATCTTCGCACCTTTCAGAAAATTAAAATTTATTATAATTATAAAGTTCCGGCATGATAAAAGTAATATTGACAAGCGGTAAAGACCATAGTTTACATCGTTTTCACCCTTGGGTATTTTCAGGAGCAATCAAAAAATTTACAGGAGATGTAAAAGAAGGAGATATTGTAGAAGTAATGTCTGCTCAGAATGAATTTCTCGGAATGGGTCATTTTCAGATAGGTTCCATAGCTGTCCGCATGTTTTCCTTTACTCAGGTAATTCCTGATTTCAACTACTGGAAAAGTAAAATACAGGCTGCGTATAATTTCCGAAAACAATTAAATCTGGTAGATAATCCTGCCACCAATTGTTATCGTTTATGTTTTGGTGAAGGCGACGGATTGCCCGGTTTTATTATTGATTATTATAACGGCACTGCGGTATTTCAGTTTCATTCCATCGGTTTATATTTGATACGTGATGAATTTGTGAAGGCTTTGCAGGAAATATATGGTGATGCATTAAATGCTGTGTTCGATAAAAGTGAAGAGACCATGCCGAAGCAGGCTCCGGTAAAAGCCACAAACGGTTATCTCTGGAAACGAAACGATGCTATAATAGAAACAATAGCGACAGAAAATAATAACAAGTTTTTTGTAGATTGGGAAGGCGGACAGAAGACTGGTTTTTTTATTGATCAGCGCGAAAACAGGCAACTGCTCGGTAATTATTCGAAGGATAAAGTGGTATTAAATACATTTTGTTATACAGGAGGTTTCTCGGTATATGCTGCCAGTGGCGGCGCAAAGGAAGTACATTCAACGGATATTTCGAAAAAAGCAATTGAACTCACCGACCGGAATATTGAACTCAACAATATTAAAAATCATCAGTCGTTTGCAGTTGATACATTTGAATTTTTGAAGAACCGCGAGAATACGTATGACATTATTGTGCTCGACCCTCCAGCATTTGCGAAACATCAGAATGTGAAACACAATGCGATAATGGGATATAAACGGCTTAACTATGAAGCTATTAAACAAATAAAATCGGGTGGCTTATTATTCACTTTCTCCTGCTCTCAGGTGGTGGATAAAAACACATTTAACTCAACTGTAATGGCTGCCGCAATAGAAGCAGGACGTAATGTGAGAGTGATGCACCATCTTTCGCAGCCGCCTGACCATTGTGTAAATATTTTTCATCCAGAAGGTGAATATTTAAAAGGTCTGGTGGTTCATATTGAATAAGGAAATTAAAGAGGTTATATTTATTAACTGCACTTGGAGTTTTACATAAAAACAAAACAAAGACTATGTTCCTTTGTTCTTTTTTGTACATTTGAAACCTTAATATTTTTTAGAACTCAAATAATTATTAATTAAACTTTAAAAATGAAAAAATTAATTACAAGTGTTTTCAGCTGCATCGTTATGAGTGCTTTAATTGCGCAACCTACTTTAATAGAGAAGGTAGAAAGTAAGGATGGAAAAGTTGCTATCCCTTATGAAAAATGGAAGCTGTCGAACGGATTGACCGTATTGCTGCACGAAGATCATTCAGATCCAGTGGTAGATGTGATGGTTGTTTACAAAGTTGGTTCTGCACGCGAAACGATGGGTAAATCCGGATTTGCACACTTTTTTGAACACATGATGTTCGAAGGTTCGAAACACTTGGCTGACAAAGAACATTTTAAAATTGTTTCGACAGCAGGAGGAACAATGAATGGATTTACAGAACGTGATAAAACAACTTATTTCGAAACATTACCTTCTAACTATCTGGAAACAGGATTGTATCTGGAGAGCGACAGGATGGGCTTTTTGCTTGATTCGTTAACTACTAAAAAGTTTGAGATACAACGGGCAACTGTTAAAAACGAAAAGTCACAGAATGTAGAAAACCAACCTTATGCTATAGGATTTGAAGAGGAAATAAATAAAATTTTATATCCTGACAGACATCCTTACAGCTGGCCAACAATAGGTTATGTAGATGATTTGAACAGAGCAAGTGTAGATGATGTCCGTAATTTCTTTTTGCGCTGGTATGGTCCAAACAATGCTATATTAAGTCTTTCTGGTGATTTTAATACAGCAGACGCATTGAAACTGGTTGATAAATATTTCGGTACATTAAAACCATGTCCTGAAGTAAAAAAGATGCGTACCCCTCCGGTTGTAATACCAACGGACAAATACACAAGTTACAAAGACCGTATTTATCTTCCTTTAAATTTACGAGTTTATCCTACTGTGCCGTTATATCACAGAGATGAAGCTGCTTTGGATTTATTAGGAATAATGATGGGTGGAGGAAATAACTCTATCTTCTATAAAAATTTCGTAAAAAGCAAATTGGCCATTCAGGCGAATGTTCAACATACAAGCAGCGAATTGGCTGGTGAATTTGCAATTCAAATTATTGCTTATCCTCCAGATGATTTTGATTTAAGCAAACTTTTCAATGATCTGGATGCTAAAGTAAAAACAACAATTGATGATTTTGAAAAAACTGAAATAACCGATGATGCTTTGCAAAGAGCCAAGGCACAAATGGAATCTCAGGAATATAGCGGCATAGCAACTGTATTTGGTGCCAATGAAAGAATTACAGAATGGGAACGTTTACTTGGGCATTCATCCACAATAACAGATGAAATTGAAAGATATAACAAGGTTACCAAAGAGGATATTTCACGTGTATTTAATAAATACATTAAAGGAACAGGAGCGGCTATAGTAAATACTTACCCTATAATGAGTGATAAAGATTCAGTGAAAAGTGTTAATCCGCATGCAGGAGAGACTTTTCCTCCTAATCCTGAGTATGCCGGCTTGAGTTATGCACCAACACCTGATAATTTTGACAGAAGCAAGCGACCTGCTCCCGGTCCTGCTAAATCAGTGAAAGTACCTGAATATTATTCTTTCAAAATGAAAAACGGATTGAATGTAATTGGAACTGTAAATAATGAAACACCTGAAATTACCATAGTTTTAAATTTGGAGGGAGGAAGTTTGGTATTGCCTGAAGAGCAACTGAAGAAAATGGGTATTGCGGAACTTACAGCAAGTATGATGAATGAAGGAACAAAGAATTTCACCACCGAACAAATAGGTGCTGAACTGGAAAAAATTGGAAGTTCAATTGAATTCAGTGCTTCTAAAACTACTACTAATATCCGAATAAGTTGTTTAAAGAAAAACTTTGATGCTACTTTAAAAATATTGGATGAGAAACTTTTAAATCCAGGCTTTAGAGAGGATGATTTTAAACTTGCCAAGAAACAATTTAAAGAGGAAATCAGTAATCAGAAAACCAATGCACAGCAGGTTGCCAATAATACACTTGAATTTGCTCTATATGGTCGATCATTAATGGGATTACCTCCAACCTGGAAATCAGTTGATAATATTGATTTGAAAGATTTAAAAGAATATTATTCTAAATATTATTCGCCTTCGGTAGCAAACTTAGTAGTAGTAGGGGATATAAACCAGCAGGACCTGACATCAAAGCTGGACTTTTTAAATAAATGGCAGCCAAAGGAAATAAAAATTCAGCCTGTTGTGGAGCCTGCAGCTCCTGCCGACCCTCAGTTTTTTGTTTGTGATAAACCCTTTGCTTCATCTTCTGTAATTACGATGGGAAATACTTCATTAAAATATGATGTTACCGGAGATTATTACAAAAATCAAATAGCCAACTATTGTTTAGGCGGCACATTCAACAGTAGATTGAATCTTGATTTACGTGAGGACAAAGGCTGGACTTACGGTATTTACTCAGGCTTCAATGGCGGCAAATACACAGGTAGTTTTGCAATCAGTTCTTCTGTTAAACGGTCTGCCACCACAGCTTCCTTGATGGAAATACTGAATATTTATTCCAATTATATAGACAAAGGAATTACTGATCAGGAATTAGAATTTACAAAAAATTCACTGCTTAATGAAGAAGCTTTGAAATATGAAGCTCCATATCAAAAAGCAAATTTCTTATATAATATTGTGCGTTATAATTTGGAAAAAGATTATACAGCTAAACAAAATCAACTATTAAAGAATATTTCAAAAGAAGAAGTGAATCAGCAAATAAAAAAATACTTTTCAACTAATAAATTAACTACTGTAATAGTTGGCGATAAATCAATTATTGAAAGTCAGATAGACAAAGCGTCTAAGGATGCAAAAAATAAAGAAGTATTAAGTAAAGTAAAACTCAAAAAACTTACCATAGAATAATTTCAGTATTTCGACAAGCTTAATGTGACAGCATGTTTCATGTCATATTTAGTTTGTTGTAGTAAAGTTAATTAAAAGTTGAATTTTATATTTGGTATAATAAATGCAAAGGATAATAAAAACATAAGAATAATATGAAAGGGATTTTAACTTCCATTTTAATTGGATTAACTGCTTTGGTGAATGCTCAAAGCAATCAGGTACAAAATGCTTCTAACTATTTAAGAAGCAAGGAATATGATAAGGCAAAAGCGTCAGCAGATGCAGCGGTGCTAAATGAATCTACAAAAAGCAGCCCTAAACTTTGGATGTACAGAGGGCTGATTTACGAGGGGATATATGAATCGAAAAATGAAGCTGATAATAAGTTGGATGTGGAAGCACAGGAAAAATCTGTTGAAAGTTTCATTACCTGCCTTAAACTGGATAAAGATAATGTGTATAAAGACCAGATGAAAGGGAATCTTGCAAATGCTTGTGCTTCACTTGATCGTAAGGTTAAGTATTACCAGAGTATCAAGGAATATGAAAAAGCTTTAAAAGGTTTGGATTTGCTGGAACAGGCATTGCCTTATGATTTTGACTTAAACATGAAGCGCAGTAATATTACTAAGGAAAATATTATGTTCAGTCATTTTACCACCTATTCACTTGCAGGTAATAAGGAAAAGACTCTTGAATTCGGTAATAAATTAATTGATATAAAATACAAGGATCCGACCATTTATCTTCGAATGACAAAAATTTACCTTATTGATAAGGATACTGTAAAAGCCCTTTCCTACATCGAAAAAGGTAAAGCTCTATTTGAAGATAATATGGATTTAATTGCTCAGGAAATTGATATTTATTTAAAGCAGAAGAAAACAGATGTTTTGAAAACTAAACTGATAGATGCAATTAATATTGCTCCGGACAATGAAATTTTACATGCTGTTTTAGGTAATCTTTATGATAAAACAAATGACTTGGAGAATGCAGAAAAAGAGTACTTAAAATCATTGGAAATAAAACCTGAATACGACTATGCCAACTATAATTTAGGTGCTTTGTATTATACAATCGGTATTCAATGGAACGATAAAATAAATGATCTTCCACTAAATGAGACTAAAAAAGCTAAGGAATATGAAGATAAAAAAGTGGAGTACTTTAAAAAAGCTACTGTCTATTTGGAAAAATCGTATGCTGTTTCTCCTGATGCTGCTACCAAACAACGTCTGAGACAATTATTTTTGAAACTTGGAGAACCCGAGAAAGCTGAAAAGTATAAATAAGAATAATAACTATTGTTAATATAAAGGCTGTCTGATAAATCAGGCGGCCTTTTTTGTTATTTTTTTTTAATTAATCCTCACAAAAAGTGAAGAGGAATATAGCAATTCAATTTAAGCAACAATCTTTTATAAAGCAATTAAAAATTTATTGTTGGATAGATTGCTCATCAGGTACTAGCAAATGTTTTTTTGCCTGAAGCAAAGAATAAATAATCTTATTTGTATGAAAAATAAAAACAAAGGCTGCCCCATCATGATTTGTTGATTATAATTGTTAATATTGCATTCTAATATATTTGTTAATAAAATAACTAATCTAAAATATCTTGAAAAATCATACACTTATCCTTCCATCAAAACTAAGAAATTTTAATTCGCAAGTTTTAGGCATAATGCTTATGACTTTTTGTTTTGTCAATTCTCAATTAAATGGGCAAACAGTTGTTGTTAATCCCGCAAGCCCGTGGACTGTGCCTGCAACTGTTACTACCGTTACTGTTTCGTGCTGGGGCGGTGGCGGCGGCGGCGGCGGCGGAACCAGTTCCGGTGCTTTCGGAACTGATGGCGGCGGTGGCGGCGGCGGTGCTTTTGCCACTTCTGTATTTACTGTTACCAGCGGACAAACCTATACTATTACTGTGGGCAATGGTGGTGCCGGTGGAGCTTCTACAGGAGGGAATGGCGCTACAGGAGGTTCGTCTACTGTAACTGGACTTGCGGGTACTGTAATAGCTGTAGGTGGAAAAGGAGGTACAGCAGTTGCGCAATGTAATGGAGTGGCAGGAGCAGGGGGATTGGCTTCGGCTTGTACACCAACGACTGGAGCATTTTCGGGAGGAAATGGAGCTGATGGGTACGGATACTATTGTCAACAAACAGGTTATGAAGATGGCGGTGGCGGCGGAGGTGGAGCAGGAAATGCAGGTTCGGGTGTGAATGTTTCGCCAACGGCTGCACCAAGTGCTGGCCCAAGTACAGGTGGCGCAGGTGGACCAGGCAGCCCAAATGCTGCACCTTTTAAGGGCGGAGCAGGTGGTACTTATACTGCTGTTATGGCTGCAAACTGGAATGGGCAAGGCACTCCCGGAACTGCACCAGGTGGTGGCGGCGCAGGTTCTGCGGCTGCAGGCAGCGGATATATATCATATACAGGTGGTGCAGGCGGAGCAGGACAGGTTGTTCTTTCTTATAATTTACCCGTATTTTCCATAACAAGTATTTCACCTGCCAGTGGATGTCCGGGTTCTACTATAACAATTAACGGTGTCAATTTAAGTGCAGCAACTGCCATTACAATCGGCGGAGTTGCAGTTGCTTCAATTACTTCCAATACTGCGACTCAAATTGTTGCAGTTGTAGGAAGTTCAGGAACAGGTGCTGTAGCTGTTACCAATTCAAACGGTACTACTTCAAGCCCAACTAATTTTACAGTAATTACAGCACCAGCACAACCGTCTGCAATTACAGGCGGTCCAAGTGTCTGTGCCAACTCTACCAATACATTCAGTGTACCTGCTGTTGCCGGTGCTACTTCCTATACATGGACGTTGCCAGGAACATGGTCAGGTACTTCTACTACTAACAGTATCAGTGCCGGTGCAGATGTTAATGGAGGAACAGTAAGTGTTATTGCAAACAATGCATGTTTCAGCAGTTCAGCTCAATCAGCGACTATTACAATCAATACGGTGCCTTCCGCTCCTTCAGCCATCAACGGAAATACAACAGTTTGTCAGAGTTCTTCCCAATCTTTTTCTATCGGAGCAGTAGCTAATTCAACATCCTACACATGGACTTTACCCGGTGGATGGTCCGGTACATCCACTTCTACAAGCATCAACTCAACTATTGGCAGTGCAAGTGGTTCAATATCCGTTACCGCTAATAATACATGCGGAAGCAGTACTGCCCAAACACAGAGTGTTATTGTTAATCCTTTGCCTGCCACGCCTTCTGCTATAGCAGGAAACAATACAGTATGTTCTTCTACAAGTCAGGTATATTATGTAAATGCTGCTGCCAATGCGACTTCATATACATGGACCATTCCTGGCACCTGGACTGGAACAAGCACTACTGACAGTATTACTGTAAATACAGGCAATACAGGAGGAACTGTTTCTGTTGTTTCTAATAACGGATGCGGAACAAGCAGTGTACAATCTCAGGTAATAGCAGTTACTGCCATACCATCAACACCTGTTTCTATTTCAGGCAGCACTTCTTTATGTTCTTCCACTGCGAGTTCTTATTCTGTAACACCAGTAGGCGGAGCAACATCATACACCTGGACACTGCCTTCAGGATGGAGCGGTTCAAGTTCTACCAACAGTATTAATGCAACCACAGGTTCAACAGGCGGAACTGTTTTTGTAACAGCAGACAATGCCTGCGGAAGCAGCCCTGCTCAATCGGTTAGTGTTACCGTTAGTTCTACTGCAACAACACCTGCTGTAATTTCAGGGCCTAATACTGTTTGTGCCGGAAATGCATCCTATACTGTTTTAAGTGACCCGAATGCCACATCTTATACCTGGACATTGCCGGGAGGATGGTCAGGAACTTCAACTACTGACAGTATTTATGCCATTGTTGGAACCAATCCTGGAACTGTATCAGTTGTTGTAAACAGTAACTGTGGAAGCAGCAGTCCTCAGACATTAAATGTAAGTCTGGGAATACCTCCGGCACAG
>CAIQBY010000399.1 GCA_903870175.1 uncultured Bacteroidota bacterium | reverse complement strand
AATATAAAACCAAAATAACGGGCGGGATTTCCTGTTTGAATTTACCATTTTGGCAAAGGTAAATAAAATCAAATTAGCAGATTAGTTTTCTCTTTATCTTTGTTCCTTTATTAAAGATATGGGCGCAGTATTATTTATGAGCATGGGAATACTTTTTTTATTGAGTATTCCTATTATTACTTCCAGAATGGCAAATCGGTTGGGCAGAAATCCTAAACTTTGGTTTGTAATCGGATTGCTGCTGCCTGTAATTGCTACGTTTATCCTCTTCCTGTTGCCTGATTTATCCGAAAAGAAATAATTTACTTTGTTTCTTTTTATTAATAGACCTCTTTCATAATTGCCGAAGGCAAAAAATCATATATCCCAATCCATTTTATTGATTTCACTAAAGTATTGCATCTTGTTAAAAGATAAAATCATTTTTTATCCTAAACAATCAGCGTCTTCAGCGTTCCAATCTTCTATTTTCTTCTTTAATGAAAGAAGTCTGATTAATATGATTTCTTTCTCATTAATTTTCGTTTTCTTTGTTCAATGAAAAAACTTTTATTCATTGCAATAATAATTACAACTCTTATCTCTTCCAAAGCAATTGCCCAGCCTTTTGTGGATATTGTAAATTTCAGTACTCAAACTTTTTCATCACCTTACAAAGACACTGCGCGGTGGAAAAATAAAACGGATAGTTATTACCTCAATTTATTTTTCCCTAAAGAATTTAAAAATGGAAATGTACTTCTGATTCGAATAAACAGCGAATTGATGAATGCCACTTTCAAACCGGATTCGTCCTATTCATCAAAGTTAGCTTATGTTTCAGTTCCTCTTGGATTTCAATTTCTTTCTAAAAATAAAAAGTGGAAAACAGTTACTATGGTTATTCCAAAAATTGCTTCCGACTTTAAAGGCACTGTAAATGATAAGGATTTTCAGCTTGGAGGTATAGTTCTTGAAAATTATATAGTCAACGAAAAGCTTAAAATTAAAGCAGGATTATACTATAATCGCGAAGCTTTCGGGGATTTTTACATGCCGCTTGTAGGTGTAGATTGGGCTGCGACCGGCAGGATTAATTTTTATGGCATATTGCCTACCAATTATAAAGTTGAATTTAATCTGGTAAGAAATAAATTATATACCGGCTTAAATTTTAAATCCTTTACCCGTTCATTTCGCCTGTCGCAGCAGGAAAACTACGACTATGTGAGATATAATGAAATCCAATTAAAACTGTTTGTTGATTATTTTATTTATAAAAAGCTCTTGCTTTTTGGTGAAGTAGGCTATTCCATTGGTAAATCTCCTTGGCAATATAAATACAATACAAAAGACGAGGCGTTTTATAATCCTATATACATGCCTCTGAAACCGTATCCTACCTTTAATATCGGTATCGCTTATCGAATTAGAACAGACTTAATGAAATAGTTAAAAAGTCCAAAGTTAAAAGTCCAAAGTCCAAAGTCCAAAGTCCAAAGTTAGTGCTGCCCACTTATTTTCAAAAACCTTTCATTATTCTCTTTGTACTTCAAAAAGAATTAATACTTTAGCCGACAGAATAAAACGTCATCCTGAGAATCGCCTGTAATGAGCTTGTCGAATTATCGAAGGAAAATAATAAAACAATGCAAACCACCTCTTCAAACCTTTACTCAGCAAGCCTTACCAAAGGACGCTCTGAAAGCCTTGCTGGTGGCTCATTTCACCCCCCCCCATTTTTCTGTAAACGCCTTTATTAACAAGGCTTACAGAGGCTCTGCAAATGCGATAAAGAATACCGTTCAGGCGATGCAATTAGTTGTTGCAGATTTCACATTTACTATCCATCACTCTTATATACTGTTAAAAGAAAGAAATTTTTCTTTTAAAGGCAGCGATAAACCTGACGACTTTTCAAAATCTGCCAGGCTGGGAACTTACATTTTATCTCAAACTTCTAAAATTCTGGTTCGGGATTGTCATTTTCCAGTACAGGAAAACTACTT
>CAIQBY010000398.1 GCA_903870175.1 uncultured Bacteroidota bacterium | reverse complement strand
GCATTTTGACCTATAAATAAAGTTTTCATAGGTGTTTATGCAAAAGTTTGATTAATTTTGTCCTTCATCGCAAATAGGTTTTGCAAAGAACGAAATAAAACGGAAATAAAATAGTTAATGGCTAAAAAGAAAGAGGCTCCAGCGAAAAAGACTGAAGTTAAAAAAAAGGTAATAAAAAAGGCAGCAGCTCCCAAAAAAGCTACTCCAGCTAAGAAAACTTCGGAAGCGAAAAAGATTGTAGCTAAAACTACAAAAGCAAAACTCCCTACAAAAAAGATAACTCCCAAAGCTAAGAAGGATTCCAACGAATTGCTTGCAGATGCAATAGTAGAAGGAATTTTAGATGTGAAAGGTAAAAACATTTCCATACTTAATTTGAAGAGTATTCATAACAGGGTATGTGATTATTTTATTATCTGTCAGGCAGACTCAAACACGCAAGTGAATGCAATTGCCGGTTCTGTTGAGGAAATGGTGAAAAAGTTAACAGGTGAACGACCTTATCGCAAGGAAGGATTTGAAAATTCGGAATGGATTTTAGTGGACTATGTAACTGTTGTGGTTCATATATTCCAATCTCAAATACGTAACTATTACAATTTAGAGTCTTTGTGGGCTGATGCTGAAATCAGAGAAATAGCATTTGAATAATTAAATAGATATAGAAAGAAAGATATGAGTGATAATAAAGAGAATATAGAAAAACAGGATATTTTGGATAATCAGGCAAAACCGGAAGGACAGGAACAACCTGGAAATAAAAAGGATGGGCTTCCTAAGAAACCTAAGTTACCTAAAAACGGATTTAATTTCTATTGGATTTATGGAATTATTGCTGTTGCATTAATTGCAATGCAGGTAATGAATTTCAGCAGTCCATTAAAAGAAGTCAAGTCTTCAGAATTTTTTGACTCCATGCTGAAGCAGCATCATGTAATGAGAATAGTGGTGGTTCCGAATGAAAATTTCGCAGAAATATTTATTGCGCGTGATTATTTGAAATTACCGCAATATGCTAAAGATGGTTTGGATAAACATCCGGCAGGACCTCATTACAAGATGAAAATCCTATCGGTTGAAAGTTTTAAAGCTGACTTAACAGAAGCTCAAAAGGATTTTGCTCCCAATGAGAAAGTATATCCTGAAAGCGACCCAAGAACAAGTTGGACAGATCAATTAAGTTGGGTGCTTCCAATTGTTTTAATGGTTGTTATCTGGATAATCATCATGCGCCGAATGGGTGGCGGCGGAGGGGCCGGACAGATTTTCAACATTGGGAAATCCAAAGCTACTTTATTCGATAAAGACACTAATGTAAATATTACATTTAATGATGTTGCCGGTTTAGAAGGTGCGAAAATAGAGATAAAAGAAATTGTTGACTTCCTTAAAAATCCAAAGAAATATACTGTGCTGGGTGCTAAAATACCAAAAGGTGCATTACTGGTAGGCCCTCCGGGAACGGGTAAAACTCTTTTGGCAAAAGCTGTCGCAGGTGAAGCGAAAGTTCCTTTCTTTTCATTATCCGGTTCTGACTTTGTGGAAATGTTTGTAGGTGTTGGCGCTTCTCGTGTTCGTGATTTATTCCGTCAGGCAAAAGAAAAAGCTCCATGTATTATATTTATTGATGAGATAGATGCAATAGGCCGTGCACGTGGAAAATCACCGGCACAGGGAGCAAATGATGAGCGTGAAAATACATTAAATCAG
>CAIQBY010000397.1 GCA_903870175.1 uncultured Bacteroidota bacterium | reverse complement strand
GCTAAATTAGAAGAAGGTTTAAATAAATTAAATGTTCATCACAAAATAATGAGTCAGGAAAAGGTTGGGGAAACCGTTTCTAGAGATATCAAGGCAAAAGCTGTCTGGGCAGTTTTACTTTCCTGTCTGGTGATGTTTATGTTCATTTTTATTCGATTCAAAAAATGGCAATATGGCTTGGGTGCCGTGGTAGCGTTATTCCACGATGTACTTATAGTTCTCTCTGTATTCGTTATTTTTGATGGAATATTACCTTTCTCATTAGAAATAACTCAGGATTTTATTGCAGCGATATTAACGGTAATGAGTTACTCGATGACGGATACTGTTGTTGTGTTCGATAGAATCAGGGAATATTTAACAGAGAAAAACAAAGCCGATTTACACAAAGACGAAAGAGTAACCGTTATTAACTATGCCCTGAACAGTACGTTGAGTCGTACTATCAATACATCGTTAACAATTTTCTTTGTGTTATTAGCTATCTTTATTTTCGGTGGAGCTACTATAAAAGGCTTTGCGTTTGCATTGTTAATCGGTATCGTAATTGGTACTTATTCTTCAATATGTATTGCAACACCAATTGTAATTGATTTCGAAAGAGAAAAACAAGGGGAAGAAGTTGTTAAAGGAGAAGTGATTTAATTGATATACTAAAACTGAACAAAGCCCGATAATTAATTATTGGGCTTTGTTTTTTATGTACTTTTGCATTGTTATAATTAATAAGTTTCCTAAATGTTTTTATTTCTTAATCTTGGTGGTGGTGAAGTATTCATAGTTGTGCTTGTAATAATCTTGTTTTTTGGTTCTGACAAATTACCTGAAATAGCTAAGACATTGGGCAAAGGAATACGGGAAATAAACGATGCCAAAGCCCAAATTCAAAATGAAATTCAGAAAACAACAAGCGGCTTTACTGAAGAATTGAATAAACACACTTCCGATATTCACTCCGAAATCAATAAAGCAGGCGAAAGTTTCAAGAAACAAATAGACGATGTTGCAACTACAATAAAGGAGGAAGGAAAAACGATTACTGATACAACTAAGGAATAAGCCTTATTTTTATCTTACTTTATGTATAAATACTTTCTGATTCTATTCACTTTCTTCTTTTTAAAAATCTCTCTTTTTTCACAGACAAATTATCCACAGAATTATTTTGCTGCACCTATTAATAATACTCTATCACTGGTAGGTAATTTCGGGGAAATCCGGCCGAATCATTTTCATGCAGGCTTCGATTTACGAACTAACGGGCAAGAAGGAATGCCTGTAAACGCCGTGGCGGATGGATATATATCACGAATTAAAATAGGTCCTGAGGGATATGGCAAAGCATTATACGTTACACATCCCAATGGTTACACAAGTGTATATGGTCATTTGCAAGGTTTTACAAAAGAAATTGCAGCCTTCGCAAAGAAACTCCAGTATGCAAAAGAAACTTTTGAAATTGACACTGTTTTATCTGCTGATTTGCTCCCGATAAAGAAAGGTCAGCAAATTGCTTTATCAGGTAATACAGGAAGTTCCAGCGGTCCTCACTTGCATTTTGAAATAAGAAATACCAAGTCGGAAATGCCTGTTAATCTTTACTGTTTTGGTTATAAAATTCCTGATAATACTGCTCCGCGAATTATTGAACTTGCTATAATCCCCATTGGCAGCAATGCAACAGTGAATGGAAAACATGCAATCAAAAAAATTAAACCTGTTCACAGTAAAGATAAATACAGTATAAATACGACCGATAGTATTATTGCTAATGGAGAAATCGGTTTTGGAATTGATTGTTATGACACCGAAAGCGGCTCAACTAACCATGGTGTATATTCAATAGAACTGCAGGCGGGCGGGAAACGGATTTATTATCATCAACTGGAAACCTTTTCATTTGAAAATTCGAGATATGTAAATGCACATATTGTATATTCTGAAAAAGAAAAACACAATGAAATTCTTCAAAAATGTTATGTTTCTAAAAATGACAAACTGGAAATATATAAAGATGTTGTAAATGGTGGAATTGTTAATTTTAAAGATGATTCGACACATTGGCTGAAATATATAGTTAAAGATTTCGTGGGTAATTCATCAGAAGTTTATTTAAAAGTAAAGAGTACTTCTAAAGGCAATTTAAATGAAAACAAAGCCGATTCCCAAACAACTTTTTTCGATTGCCTAAAAGAAAACAATTTTGAAAATGATGAAGTGAAAATGAAATTATCTACAGCAATATTATATGATGATATAAAATTTATTTATTCAAAAACTCTTGATGTTAAAGCACCTTATGCACCTCTTCACCATATTCATACTTCGGAAACTGCTTTACAAAAAGATATTAATTTGGGAATTAAAGCAATTAAACTTCCCGACTCCCTTCAGAAAAAAGCCTGTATTGTTTCTATTTCTAGAAAAGGCAAAATAGAATATGAAGGTGGTACATATAAAGATGGATGGGTAAATACAAATACAAAACATTTTGGCAATTTCACAATAGGCATAGATAATTCTGCTCCTCGTATTTCTCTCAATAATAAGATGCCTGATAAAAATAATATTGATTTATCTAAAGCCAAAACAATTGGAGTGACTGCTACAGATGAATTATCCGGAATAAAAAAATATCGCGCAACAATAGATGGGAAGTGGGTGCTTTGTGAATATGAGCCTAAAAAAGATTTGTTGTTTTATACTTTCGATACTAACATAAAATCAGGTGAACATACTTTCAGGATTGAAGTTTCAGATGATAAAAACAACACATCAACCTTATCATTTAAATTTAAAAGATAAAATAATTAACGACTTTCGCCTAACCAAGGGAAAACTTTAAGTGGTTTTTTCTTTCTTAATCCGAATAATTCTACTGCATTCTTTTCGATATGTTCCATTGCTTCCTCGACAGAATCAGTGTAAAGCAACAATTTTGTATCCTCTTCCAGAATTGTTCCCGCAG
The DNA here is from genome assembly GCA_903870175.1 of uncultured Bacteroidota bacterium. Taxonomy (GTDB): domain Bacteria; phylum Bacteroidota; class Bacteroidia; order 2-12-FULL-35-15; family 2-12-FULL-35-15; genus 2-12-FULL-35-15. The sequence goes on along the minus strand of CAIQBY010000397.1, from coordinate 3,158 downwards.
CTATCATTGCTTCGAAATGCTCATTAAGTTTTTTATGAAAAGTTTTATCCATCAATACGACAGGAAATCGTTTTATGAAATTGGTTTGAATTAAAGTTAAAGCTTCGAAAAATTCATCCAGCGTTCCAAAGCCACCAGGCATTACTACAAAGGCGTAAGAATATTTTGATAATAAAACTTTACGAACAAAAAAGTATCTGATGTTTACCCATTTATCCAGATAATTATTTTGTTGCTGTTCGTGCGGGAGTACAATATTGCACCCAACAGATTTTCCTCCGGCTTCTTTCGCACCTCTGTTTGCCGCTTCCATTATGCCTGGTCCTCCACCTGTCATGACCGTAAAACCGAGGTTTGCAAGTCCTTCTCCAACTTTTCGTGCAAGTTCGTAACTTGGATGCCCTTCTTTAAAACGAGCTGAACCAAATATTGTAACGCAAGGTCCAACAAAATGCAAGGCACGAAATCCTTTAATAAATTCGAATAATACTTTTAGGATAAAAAGAAAATCTTTTCTTCTCGACTGTGGTCCTTCCAAGAAAGATTTTTCTTCTTTATGGTGTTCCTTTAATAAAATTTCTTCCTGCTGTTTTTGTGATTCCATAGAGGTTTCAAAATTACTATAAATACTTTCCCATTTAGAAGTTACTATTTTATATTTTTACATAAAAATTATGAAGCATATCATTTTATTACATGGCGCAATTGGTTCGAAGGAACAGTTACAGCCATTAGCAGATAAATTAAAAGACAATTTTATTGTCCATACTTTAAGTTTTAGTGGTCATGGCGGTGAAGGAATGATTGAGGAATTCAACATAAAAAACTTTGCTGCTAATGTTATTGCTTACTTATCTAAAAATAATATTGAGAAAATAAATGTATTCGGATATAGCATGGGCGGATATGTTGCGTTATATCTTGCGAAACATTATCCGGAGAAAATAATCAAAGTGTTTTCATTCGCTGCAAAGTTTCACTGGACTCCTGAAATTTCCCGACAGGAAGTGAAAATGATGGATGCAATTAAAATCGAAGAAAAGATTCCTTCCTTTGCAAAGACACTCCAACAAAGACATTATCCAAACGATTGGAAAATAGTTTTGCAAAAGATTTCAGAAATGCTTACTCGGGTGGGTGCGCAAACGCCGTTAACTGAAAATGAATTTGAAACTATTGACCAGCCAATATTACTTGGCATTGGAGATAAAGATGCGACTGTAACGCTGGAAGAAACTATTTTTATTTATCACAAATTAAAGTATGCCAGTCTTGTTGTGTTTCCAGATACTCCACATCCTATTGAAAAGATTTCAGTGGAGAGATTATCCAACGAAATAATAAAGTTCTTCTAGCTAAAAAAGCCTCATCTTAAATAAAGATGAGGCTTTTAGAATTAAGAATTTCAATATATCTAATTCTTCACAGGAAGATATCCGTAATCTTTACCATAACGAAGCATCTGATCCATAAAACTTTCGTTGTTTTCTATTTTTACATCGGTAATTTTATCTCCTTCCATTACAGGAACTAACTTCGGCTGAATGAAGCCCATATATGGTGCTACATTTAGTTTATCCATGCGCTGATGAACTTCCTTTAATAATGCCTGGTCAACTTTTACACCGTAATTCTCAACAAGATTTTTGCCTGAATTAAAATCACCTTCTGATTTTATTCGCTGTATTTCTTTTAACAGTTGTCCGAATAAATCACGAAGTTTATTGTAGTCATTTATTTTAAAATATGTTTTACCATCCTTGGTTATGCGCTCAATTACATTATCTTTTTTACCTTTTTCAAATACCCAACCGGCATTCATCTGACGATTTCGCATGTGAGCCTCTTCAAGGTTATCGCCTTCTTTTATTCGCACTAATTGAGTCATCAATCCATTCATGATATAATAATCATACTGCGCTTTCCCTACTTCGATGGAAGGACTAACGCCAATATCCACAAGCTTTTGATCCATTATATAATACAGACCAACTAAATCTGCACGGGCTTCTTCCAAAGTTCCTGCATAGTTTTTAAGAGTAACATCAGGTGTGCTTACCCCTTTATTTATTTGTCCGGAAGCATGGCCGATAACTTCATGCATATCAGTTTCTAAATCTCCGCTAAGCGGACCATATTTCGCAACTCTGTCTTTCACTTCCTGAGATGCTCCAAACTCTCCAATAGTAGGGCTTTTAGCACGGGCAAAATTATAAGAGTAAACGATATTACTCAACGAAACAGATTTTGAACCATGTTTTTCTCTTATCCATTCGGAGTTTGGAAGGTTGATTCCTATTGGAGTAGAAGGTGCATTGTCACCTGCTTCGCCAATAACAGTAATTACTTTAGCAGAAATACCTTTTACTTCTTTTTTCTTATGTGCATCGGCAATGGGTGAATGATCTTCGAACCACTGCGCCTCTTTCGCAATAGAAGCAATACGTTTGGTGGCTTCCATATCTTTCATCGATACAATAGATTCGTATCCGCCCTTTTTCTGCATCGCATCATGATATACTTCTATAAAACCATTTACAACATCCACGCGCGAAGCTGTATCGCCAACCCATGAAATAGAATAATCGTCAAAGTCTTTTAAATCGCCGCTTTTATAGAATTTAATAAGCGCTTCCAAAGTTGTTTTTTGAACATCATTTTCTGCAACTGTACTTGCTTTTTCGAGCCAGTAAATAATTTTATCAATGGCTGCACCATACATTCCACCGCTCTTCCACACCTTCTCCCCTATTTTGCCTTTGTCCATTATTACTTTCGAATTCAATCCCCAGGATGGCTGCTCTTTATCATCTTTCTTTGTCATGCCGGCATAAAAAGCTTCCACTTGTTTCTGTGTTACTCCTTCATAAAAATTACCTGCTGACGCTTTTACAATATCAACGTTTGCACTTAAATCAACCGCTTTTGCATCTGTTTTAGGGTCGAACATTATCGGCTCAAGCATCTTTTCGAACTCATCCGGTTTCATTCCTTCCAAAGGAAGTTTTGCATTATCACTTTTGCTGACTAATTCGTTGAAATAATTAAAAGAAAAGTCAGGTAGCATTTTTGCATTGCTGTAATGATGATGAATTCCGTTAGCAAAGAAAACACGCTTGCTGTAATCAACAAACTTCTTGTAATCTTCACTGTTCTTG